>JADFRU010000021.1:0-11167 GCA_022561115.1 Chloroflexota bacterium
CGTCAAGGCTCCCAATCGGATGCGGGATGATGGCGAAAGGATAGTCCGGGATACCGCCCAGCTTCGCCATGGCGCGTGCCCCGGATTCAAAGGGCTCGGTGCAGATAGCGATGCTCGGGATCCCGCGCTGCTCCAGTTGGATGGAGTCGTGCACACTGCACGACGAGCAGCTTCCTCAGTCCCCGTTCGCAGTGAGGACCACGTCCACCTCTTCCGCGAGGCTGTCCAGCATCTCCGGGGACGCGGGCCGGCCGGCGTCTCCCTTGTTGATCGCGACCCGTCCGCCGAGTTCGAACCGCTCGGCCAGCACGTCGTAGATCGCCTCAAGCAAAGGCTCGGCGTTTAGCTTCTGGTTCGCGAGCAGGCCAACCACGGCGCCGTTTAGCGTCTTCGGGCGCGGGGCCATACCCTGCTGCGCTACCGTTGGCCTTCCGGTGGGGTCCAGTACGCGGATTTTCTGTTCAGTGCTCATCGTCGCCTCCGTGAATTTGGAACAGTGTCGCAGATTCAGGTCATCACCGGTCTCGTCACCACCCGGGACCTATCGCCATGCGACCAGGTGGGTACGATCTGGCTGAACGCGCCACCACTGCCGCCCGCAACAATCGTCATCAGCGCTTCCGGGGATGCCAGGGCGCTGACCGATTCTGATTCGTCCACCTCAAGCCCGGGCGCAGGCCGGCCTGAAACGGCCCAGGCCGAGGCGGGCCGGCGAGCCTTGTCGTGCAGGTATTCGCCGATCTGCCCTTTCTCCCACCCGGCGGCCCGGAAGTGCTCAAGGTGCTCCGGGCTGAGTATGACCAGCACTTCTTTCATTAGAGGTCCCATGCCAAACAGCGGGTCCACAAAAGCGTCAAGGATTCGCTCCGGTGAATCATCGTGATGCTGCGCTATCTGGAAAGGTCCCAGCCCGGAGGCCACCGTCACCGCGCTGCTGCCCTGCGGCAGGCCCCGCGTCACGTGCAGCGGTTCCCACGGCGATAGTTCCTCGTTTTCAGCGATGCACCACGCGTACTTACCGGGATGCCCGATAGTCGCCTTGTCGAGATCGCCTGCCCGCGTGCCAAGCACATTGATGATGATGAGACGAATCGCTCGGCCTATCGAGGCGTTCGCCCTGTTCCCGGGACCAAAGACCGAGACGCCGGAATTGATGCCGAGGTCCACCGCCACCGGCCCGTTGACGATAACCAGCACGGCCGCTCCCATCGTGCTGACGGTGATCGCATGCAGGGAGAACTCAGGGGACGTCATTGCGTCCACCGCAGCCGCCACCACCGGCATGTGCTCCGGCCGGCACCCGGCCATAACGGCATTGATCGCCGCCTTCTCCGCCGTCACAACCGCTCCCTTGGTCGGCTCGACGCCGAGTACGGCGTCAGGCGTTCCGCCAAGCGCCCCGACGAACTCGGCGACGAGCCGTTCCGTCGGCGGGACGATGGGCAAACCGTCCGTCCACCCGCGTTCCGCATACAGGTCCATAGCTTCAAGCGCGTCAGAAACCTCTATCGCGTCTGACGTGAAAGACATCTCGGTCAATTTGAATCTCCAAATAAGCGTGGCGCCGGGCGTTCAGTCCGCCCGGTCCCGGGAGGGTACGGCGGAGGTCCCACGACATCAACTCGCATCACCCCGGCCAGCCTCCAGATTAGAGGCCGCACGGTTTTAACCGAATCCCGTATGTCGCCCGCGTAGCACCTTGCGGAGAGTTGGGTTAACACATGTTTACATCCCGGGTTGACCGCTAACCGGTCTTCCCGAGATGTTCGGGATGCCGGGAAATCTGGGCATAGCGCATTCAGATTCGTCACATGGAACGCCAGCGGGCATAGCGGGACTGGTGACGCTGCGACGACACCGTAATGATCCGGTAACGCGGCCGGGATCAACATTCCCAGTAGAAACGCTACTCTCGTCCAGAGGGGGGAACCAGATTATGATCTTGCACAAGGGATGCCCCCGATGCGGGGGCGATGTGATGGTGGATACCGACCGGTACGGCACGTTCGTGAAGTGCATACAGTGCAGCCGCACCAGGCATGTACAGAAGGAACCGCCGATCGCCGACCTGACCCGCAGACGCTACCCGCGCCTGCCTGGCCAGGAATCGGTAGGCCCGATCGCCGTCTGATTCGGCCCGGCGCCTGAATATCCGGGCGCCAGTCACGTCTGCAACTTTCCACGGGTTTCGCGCATCAAACAGCGAAATAGCCGCCACATATCCCGTGCCGATCACACGATCCGGCGCGGATGATCCCCGAGGAGAATTGCTATCGCACGCGCCAGTTACAACGGACACACCCTCGCCGAATCCAAAGACTATGAAGTCGTTGAGGGCAATATCTACTTCCCTCCCGAGTCGATCGATCGCAGTGTTTTCACGGAAAGCTCGCTCGAGACGACGTGCCCGTGGAAGGGCGTTGCCAGCTACTTGAATGTAGTCGTGGATGGCAAGAAACTGAACGACGTCGCCTGGTACTACCCGGAGCCAAAGAGCGGCGCCTCTCACATCAAGGGCTACGTTGCCTTCTACCCACAGATCACGATCGAGAAATAACGATCGGCGTTTGATCTGGAGCGCGGCCAGTTGCCGGCGCGTCTGACACAGGCCCGGAATACATGGCCGGACAACGCGCAACCACCGGTCACATGGCGGAGATCGCGTCCTCTATACGTGTAGCCAGCCCCCACACACTCGTGTGTAAAACTCGCCCCCGCCCGGGACTTTTCCCGGTTTCACCGCAAAGCCGAAAGCGCGAACTTTCACCTACTTGCGGTTCACCCGATGGGAGAGTTCAGGGCGTCGTATGGCTATACGCTCCACAGAGACCGGTCAATCAGTCGAAATCGGGGGGTTTCGACTGGTCGAACAACTAGCCGGTTCACCGACCGCCCGGTTATACCGGGCGGTCGAGGTGAACTCATCTCGTCCAGTGGCGCTGCGGACCGGCACTTCGTTCGCCAAATCGGCCACAGATTCGCTGGCCCTCACGGAAATGGTCGAGTCCGCTCACCGCGCGATGACGATCAATCATTTGAACGTCGCCCGCGTACACGGCGCCGGTATTGAAAATGACTGGCATTACGTGGCCTCAGAATGGATCCCGCAGACCCTGGCGGAGGCGCTATCCGGCACCGGCCAGGTGACCGTTCGCGAGGCAATCGTCTTCGCTCTGTCCATCGCACAGGGACTGGCCGCAGCGCACGCCGCAGGACTCACCCACGGCGCCCTCACCCCGCACAACATCCTGATCACGAAAGACGAAGTCCCGCACATCGTTGACTTTGGAGGAATGGCGCTTTCACGACCCGATGGCCGGGTCCCGTACATGTCGCCGGAGCAAGCCAACGGTCAGAAACCGGGCCCGCGCTCTGATCTGTATTCGCTCGGGTGCATCCTGCACCAGCTCCTCGCCGGCGCACCGCCGTTCCAGGCCCAGGACGCCGAAGCGCTGTTCCAGAAGCACCTGCGAGAGATACCACAGCCGCTCGAGGAGCTCCGGCTGGGCGTACCGGGCGGGCTGAGCGCGCTTGTGCTGGCATGCCTTGAGAAAGATTCGCGCAACCGTCCGCCCACGATCGACGACGTGGTTGAACAGCTGAATGACCTGGCCATAGAAATGATGGAGACCGGGCGCGGCGGCGGTCCACAGGGAGCGTTCGACGAGAGCCCGGACGGGTTGATCGTCACCCGTGCGCGCCAGAAGTCAGGCCCCGCCCCGAAACCCGAGCAGACCTCCGGGACATGGGGTCTCGGACCGGCCATGAACGAGGCTCGGGCTGAACACGCTTCTCTCATTTTGAAGGACGGTCGCATCCTCGCAACCGGGGGGCTGAACGGCGTCGCATCGTGCGACATCTACGACCCGGGATCCGGCGAGTGGGCCACGGCCACGCCGATGTCAACCGCCCGGTCCGGGCACAGCGCATCCCTGATGGACGACGGCCGAGTTCTCATCACCGGAGGCTACACCGGAGATTCGCCGACGGCCTCGGTCGAGGTGTTCAACCCGGAGACCAACACATGGTCCGGCCTTCCACGGATGCTGGAAGCCCGCGGGGAGCACACGTCTGAGGCCCTGGTGGACGGGCGCGTGCTGATCTCCGGAGGCGCAGGTCCGTCCGGAATGCTCGCCACCGCGGAACTGTTCGACCCGGTCACCGAGACGTGGTCGCCGGTCGATTCCATGTCCGGCCCGCGCGCTCGACACACATCATCACTGCTCCCGGACGGCACCGTTCTGCTCGCAGGAGGGTGCGACGACCTGGGCAGCCTGACGACGTCCGAGGTGTTCAACCCGGCGACCATGACATGGGACGCCGGTTACCGTATGCGCCAGGCGCGCCGCCGCCACACCGCCGCCGTGTTAAGTGACGGCAGCATCCTTGTTACGGGCGGTGAGGACAGTGAAGGACTCAAGATCGGCTCCGCCGAGATATTCAACCGGACAGCCGGGAAATGGCGCCCGGCCGGGCAGCTCGCCACGCCGCGCAACGATCACGTCGCAGCCATCCTCGCAGACGGCCGGGTTCTTGTGGTCGGAGGTCTCGGAGAGGGCCGGGAACTTTCCAGCGCTGAAGTGTTTGACCCCTCCACCAGCACGTGGTCGGACGCCGGTGACAGCGGGGTCCCTCGCGCACAGCACACCGCCCACTCCCTTCCGGACGGACGTGTGATCATCGCCGGTGGGATTTCAGACGGCAATCCAATACCGGATACGCAACTATTTGATCCTGCGAGCGGCGGCTGGCAATCAGCGCCGAAACTCTCAGAATCCCGTTACTCACACACCGCCTCCACCCTGCCGTCCGGAGACATCATCGTAGCGGGCGGGTTCAACAAGGAAGGTGCGCTCCGTTCCGTCCGCCTGTACCGCTCAAGTGAACGCCGGTGGGACCCGGGACCCCCTATGTCCGAGGGCCGGTTTGATCACCGCGCCGTGACGCTGGCGGACGGACGCGTGCTGGTAACCGGCGGGCGCGCCGGGAACGATGTACTGGCGACAGCCGAGGTACACGATCCCAGGAACGGGACCTGGCAAACCGTACACCGCATGACCGGCCCCAGCACTGAACACACGCTCACCGTGCTTGAAGACGGTCGCGTGCTCTCAGCCGGCGGCTGGGACGGACACAGGATCAGCTTCAATGCGAGCCTCTTCGATCCCGACCGGGACGTCTGGGTGCGCGTCAGTGAAATGAGACGCCGGAGGCGGGGCCACACAGCCGTTCTTATGTCCGACGGGCGCGTGATGGTCGTAGGCGGTTGGGACGGCAAGGGCATACTCTCCGAGGCCGAGATATTTAACCCGAAGACCGGACGCTGGTCTCGAACGGACGGGCTCAAACAGAGCCGATACCTCCACATCTCGATGCCCCTCCCGGACGGCCGGGTAGTGGTGGCAGGCGGGCTCGGAGAGGACGGAGCGCTCTCGTCCGCCGAACTGTTCAATCCGGAGACCGAAATGTGGTCTTACGGCGGCGAAATGGCACGGGCACGCTATCTGCACTCAGCAGCGGTGCGCGGAGACGGGCGGGTACTCGTCGCCGGAGGCCGGGCTGACTCTTACGTGTACCTGGCGACCGCCGAGGTGTTCGACCCGGAGTCGCGGGGTTGGAGTCCGGGCGGACGGATGTCACAGGCGCGCATCTGGCACACGATCTCCATGATCGGGGACAATCGCGCTATCGCAGTGGGCGGATACCTGGAAGACTCCGGAGGCGGGCGCTTCCTGGACTCAGCGGAACTCTTTGAACCAGAGGACCCGCTCGGGTGAACGTTTCCCCGGAACACATTGATTTAACACCAGAGCGTTCAGGCGGTGGACTCCACCAACGCTGGCTGCCGTACACAGGAGCGGACGACGACGCTCTACGCGCCATGATTGATGTCTGCCCGACCGCCGCAGTGATATGGCGGCGTGCGGACAACGAGATCGTCCACGCCAACGCTACTGTGTGCGTCATCCTCGCGTTGGGCCCGGAAGCCGCGCTGGGCCGCAGCATGGCTGACTTCGTCGCAAACTCCGCCGAACACTCGGCGCTGCTCGACAAACTCGGGCGATCGGGCGCGCTCGATCTGGTCGAGTCGACCGCCATCCGCGAGGATGGCTCTCCGATCTGGATATCTTCCTCGCACCGGCCGGTGACCTACCAGGGTCGCCCGTCCGTGTTTACCGTATTCCACGATGCCACGGCCTCACGTTCCGCCCGGGAAGCTGACCTGGCTGAGGTGAGCAGGCGGACCGCTCTCGCCGTGATAAGCCGCGTGATGAGCAGCTCAAAACTCGGGCGCTCTGAGTATGAACACCTGGCCGCTGTGATTTACGGCGTAACCCTCTTTGACCGAATCTCCATCAATTCCATCAACCCCGGGGCCGGCAGTTTCGAAAGCCTTTACATCCAGGGAGCCTCCCTGCCAGACATGGTCGAGGGCCAGGTTCAGCCGCTGGTTGGCACCCCTGACGCGTACGTCGCGGCGAACCGGGCGGGACTGATGCTGGCAGAGTCCGACGAGAAAGAGCCCCTCCTCCGGTTTCCAACACTGGAAGCGTTTTACGTCGCCGGCCTGCGCTCGTTCATAGCGGTCCCTCTCATCGCTAACGACAAGGTACTGGGCACCCTCAACATCGCTTCGGTAGAGAGTGACGCATACGGCGCGCAAGACCTTGAGTTCATCGAACGTGTCGCCGCACATCTTGCTCCTGCGATGGAACGCGCACGCCTGCGTCAAGCGCTGGAACGGGAAATCCACGAACGTGAGGCGCTGGCCGCTATTGGACGGGTCGTTGGCGCCTCCCCGGACCTGTCGAAAGTCTCGGATCGATTTCCGCGCCTCGTCGCATCGCTGATTCCCGCAGACCGGATCGCGATATCGACCCTGAGCGATGATGGTGAATCGATCGACGATCTGTACTCCAGCGGCATCGATGTGCCTGAACGGGACCACGCTGATCGTCCGGTGCCTTCCCACCGTTCCATGGTGGAACTGGTGGTCACCGACGGACAGACCGTGATGGTTACAGCCCGTACCCCTGAGGACGTGGTTCGGCAGCTCCCCCACCTTCTGCCGGCCTTCAAAGCCGGGTTACGCTCCTTCCTGTCAGTGCCGCTCACCGCCAACGACACGGTGTTCGGCGCGCTTCATCTCCGTTCAATCCAGCCCGGAGCGTACGGGGAGCGAGAGATAGCGCTGGCGGAGGGCATCGCAGCACAGATCGCAGGGGTCGTCGCCATTTCCCGGTTGCGTGCTTCTGAGAAGCGCGTCGCCGAAGAGCGCCGGGTCCTGTCCGACATCGCAGCCTCCGCCAACCGCGACCTGGACCTCCATCGCATGTTTGAGCGAGTTGCGGACGCACTCATCCCGGTCATTCCACATGACCATATTGAAGTTGCGTTGCTCGAACCCCGGCCCGGGCCGCTTCGACGGGTGTTCCAGAAAGCGGCCGGTGAACCCGGTGTGACCTCCGCCACGATCATCGACCCGGGCCCATTGCAGGGCTCAACGGAAGACTCTCGTGTCTGGGACAGCCGGCTGCTTGACGCCGAGGACCTCGCGGAAGAGATGGGGTGCGACGGCATGTTGTCCGCCGTGCAGGCGCCGCTCGGTGTCGAGAGCCGGCGAGTCGGCCACATCCGCCTGATGAGCCGCCGCCCGTCGGCATACTCTAAACTCAGCATGGAACTGCTGAACAAGGTAGCGGCCTACGTGACGCCCGCGGTCCAGAACGCCCTCGAACACCGGCAGGCCATTGAGCTGGCGCACGAGCGTGAGCGCGTCGTTGACCTTGATGCGAGAAACCAGGAACTGGAACGGCTCTCGGACGCCAAGAACCGCTTCATCGCCACGGTCTCGCATGAACTTAAGACACCCCTCACGAGCATGCTGGCGTTCACCGGCATCCTGCAGAAAAATCGCCATGGCGTCCTTGGAGAGCGTGAGATCGGCCAGTTGGACGTCATTAAACGCAATGGCCGCCGCCTGGCGATCCTTATCGATGACCTGCTCGACCTGGGCCGCATTGAACGAGGCGACCTGTCACTCAAGATGGTCGAATTTGACGCGACCTTGATGCTCAGGGAAGTCCAGACGGCTTTCCAGCCGATCATCGATACAAAACGTCAGACGCTGACCCTGAAAGTGCCCGATTCACAGTTGTGGATCTCCGCTGATCGGGATCGCCTGGCCCAGGTGGTGTCAAACCTGGTCAGCAACGCCGGGAAATATTCGCCCGAGGGGACGGAGATCACCATCACCGCCCGCCGCCGCCGGGACCGGCTGTATGTGACCATTGAAGACCACGGCATAGGAATCCCGGAAGCGGATCAGCCGGGCATGTTTTCGTCCTTCTTCCGGGCGAAAAACGAGGCGACACGCGCCGAGTCCGGTACAGGGCTAGGCCTGTACATTGCGCGGAACATCGTCACGCTCCACGGCGGGCGGATCGAGATCAACTCCGTCGAGGGCGAAGGCACGACCGTCAAGTTCAACGTGCCACGCCTGATGGAACAGCCATCAGCCGCCTACCTGGATATGGTCAAGAACCCCGTCCGGCCCGAACCGCGTTCCCGTCTTGATGATCTCCGGAGCTCGATCGCCAGTTAGTCCGTCTGTGGCCTCGCGACGGACATCGCCCCCGTCTTGACCGTGGCGTCGCGTGACCGTTTACTGGGCTCGCCATAGATCAGCCGGTGTTCCGGCTCGGAAATTCAATCAAATCGGGGGCCCATGCCGTGAAAATAATCCTCGCCGGTTGCGAGTACGTCGGGACGACGACCATCGCCAACAAGCTCAATGACTGGAAACAGTCCGTCATGGGCGAAGGCTTCTCCCTTATCCACGACCACTCGAAAATCCCGCACACCTCCGGACACCCGGACGACACGACCCTGGAGGAGCAACAACAGATACTGGCCCTGTCGCCCAAGCTCAAGGAGATGTACTCCCGGTACAGCATCTACTACCACGTCCACCACTACCGCGGGGCCGACGATATGACCATCGGCTTTCACATCGAAGAGTCGATCTACGCGCAGATGTACTACGGGTACGGCCTCCCGGGAGAGCAATTCGACCGCAAAATGGTGTCTGAGCAGATTGAAACACGGCTCAAACAGATCACGGACGATCCGATAATCCTCGTCCACATGACGGCCACCCCGGAGGTACTGGTGCGGCGGATGTCCGAGTTGAAGGACACGCCGAATCACACCAACAGCCTCGTCCGGGAATCCGACATCGAGACCATCATGGCCCGCTTCAAAGAGGGCGTGGAACGATCGTCCCTGGGGCCAAAGATCGCAATCGACACAAGTACAGCTTCGCCGGACGACACACTGGCGGAACTGGTGGAAGCTCTCCAGCCGCACCTGACGGACCTCGATCGCGAGCGCATCGAGGCCCATCGCTCGTAGGCCCAACAGCCCCGAACGACCCTGAAATAAACGGCCGATTTTCGTCACCGCGGAAATCGGCCGTAACGCGTACACGCGCCCGCTAAGAGTCCCGGACGACAGCCCCATACAGTTAACTGTCCGACTCTATGGCCAGCTGCCGGTGCAGGCCAGATTCCCAGTATTAACGGCGCACCACGGGCAGGGCTTAATGAGACTGCGAGGACATCTGAACCGAAAGACCCCCTTCCGGCGAGCCGTGTGGATGTCGATCCTCGCAGTGGTGGCCGTCGCAATCGCCTGCTCGGGCGGCGCCGGCGAAGATACCGCCTCTTCGGAGCAGAATGCCGACGCGATTCAACCCACTCCGTCCGCATCACTGTTCACCCCGCCAGCTACGCCGGTACCGGCTCCCACAGCCCCGGTTATCGCCGTAGCGCCGAGGGCCAACACCGGAACCTTTAACGTCCCGGGTCGCGACCATTCGATCTCCGGTTTTGTCGTGGACGACGTCAACGGCAAGCCTCTAAAGGGCGTATTCGTCCGGGCCGGTGAAGACGGCGTGTACGGGGTGTCCGACGAGTTCGGGTTCTACCGGATAGACGGGCTTGAACCCGGCAGCCACGAACTGAATGTAGACGGTTACCGGGTGGAGCCGTTCACGGCCGTCGTGGAATCCGAGACCTGGACCAGGTTCGACATTACCGTCACGGTCACGGGCGGATCCTCCGACAGGAGCGTATTCGACGTGGTAGGACGCGTCACCGATCGCGATTCCGGAGAACCGGTCCCCGGCGCAACAATATCGGCCAACCCAACCGTTACGGAACCGTTCGTCTCAAGTGTTATCACCGACGATTTCGGCGCTTACGTCCTGCCCGCCCTTCCGGCGGACGGGTACGATCTGACCGTCGAAGCGCCCGGGTATCCCTCGTACACGGAACAGGTCAACCTCGCATCCGAGCTCGTATGGGAGGTGTTTCTCCGTGCAACGCCGGCATCAGTACAGGGCCGCGTAACCGGAGACGGGCCGGACGGAACGCGCATCCCCGGCGGGGCGAGCGTCCGGATAATAGGTCTCGATACGCCCGGAGCCGCCGCCCGCGCGATACCGGCCGCCGCCGTGGGCGAGGACGGCGGCTATGCGCTCGAAGGGCTGACGCCGGGCCGGTACCGTATCGAGGCGATCGCACCCGGGTACGCGGTCTCACAGGCGTCGATGGTCCTGCTTGCCGACCAGGACGTCGATCTGGATTTCAACCTCGAACTGAACGCTGCGTCATTGCGCGTCTCCCTGTCGTCGTCGACGTACCAGGGAATCGCCGTCGGCAACGTCGCCGTGCGCATCCAGGGCGCCGGTGGAACACCCGCTGCGGGCGTGTCGCTCAACGCCGTCACCGGCCCGGACGGAACCGCTGTGTTCGATGGGTTGCCGTCGGGCATGTACGACGTCTGGACCCCGGCGCCGGCGCTCACCTCCGGCAACGATCGCGCTGAGCTATACCCCCTGCAAAAAACGGTGCAGCTCGCGCCCGGGGAGTCTCACACGCTGCCGGCCGATCTCCCGGCGGTGCTGGGGGACATCCACGGGTTTGTGCGCGCAGGGGACGTGGCCGGACAAACCCGGATCGGAACAGCCCGACGCAACGCCTCGACCTCGTCGATCACCGACACCTATGAAGATTTCCCGTACCTCCCGGTGCAACTGCCGGGCGCGCGTGTAACGGTCACATCGGCGCGATTTGGTGGTATATCGCTCTCGCCGCCCGCCACC
>JADFRU010000315.1:0-2844 GCA_022561115.1 Chloroflexota bacterium
AACTCCCGGTCTGTGTCATGCCAGCACAGGTCCTTCCAGAAAAAGCGGATAGCGCCCGGGATGTGGCCGGTCCGGTACTCAGCGTCGTCGCCGGTCGCGCCGATCTCGATGACGCGCACCGAGGGGTCGTCGAGTCGCTCTGCCAGCCACGATGTGGTGACGAGGGTATCTGGCTGGTCGCTCATTTAGCCTCCCGGGCTCCGGGCTTCCGGTTCTCTCGCAAGGCGGGGATGTTTTGCCTCAAAGTGCGACCCTGCGTTTTTGCGATCTATCGCTATCGAGACCCCTGATGGGTTAATTCCCGGCGGCATGGCCCCCGTCGGCGTGGCCATCGATGCGGATGATACAGGGAGTTTCCGGAAGGATTGGCAGTGCCTTAACCGGCGCTCCCCATCACACGTTCTCTGACCCCGGTCCCACATCTGCGATGACCTCCAGCACCTCCTGCCCGTACCGGTCCCGCTTGGCAGCGCCAATCCCGAACACCGTGAACAGCTCATCGATATCTGCGGGCCGGGCCTGCGCCAGCGCAACGAGGGTGCGGTCCGAGAACACGACAAAGGCCGGTACTCCGTCCTGGTCGGCGCGGGACTTGCGCCAGCTTCGCAGCGCGTCGTAAAGCGGCCGGTTGACGTATTCGAGCTTGGCCGGCGCGGGTGTCGCCGGCTTCGTCGAGGGCGATCGCGTATTGCGAGGCCCGGCGTCCGGGTTGTCCGCCTCCCACCGGCTTACCTCTGCCAGCAGATCATCTCCGTAGCGGCGCACCCGGACCGGCCCAATGCCCCATATCTCAAGCAACTCGGACACATCGCGCGGCCTGGCGTCCGCGATCTCCCGGGCGGTCCGGTCTTCGAACACGTCCGCCGGGTCGGTTCGTTCTCGTTTTGCGATCTGGGAGCGAAGCCTGATCAGGCGTTCGGCGAGGCCCGATCCGTCAGACCCGGAAGCGGACCGGCAGTTGTCGCAATGCTCGCAACCATCGACGGGCTGCTCCCCGAAATATTCGAGGATGTACGACCGGCGGCAACCGAGCGTCTGGGCGTATCCAACCATCCTGTCAAGCATCTCGGAAGCATGCTCTTTGTGCCGTTCCACGATGGCCGAGCTGATCGGAGCATCGGGGTCGGTCGATAGCAACCGGTCTCCCGAACCATCAAGAAGCCCGGATTCCTGGAAAGCGCGGATTGCCATCACGCGGCCGCTCAGGCTGCCCAATGCGCCCTCCGGCACCCGGGAATCCGACAGACCAGAGTTTGGATCGGACCCCGCCGATCCGCACAGCCGTCTCCACATTGTCCTGAGATCGGACGCGCTCGGATGATCGTCTTCGATAAACCGTCTCGGGCCGTTCGCCGACCATTGTGTGTAGATCAGCAGGCACTCGGCCGGCTCGCCGTCACGCCCTGCGCGCCCGGACTCCTGGTAGTACGCCTCAAGCCGCCCGGGCATGTCGTAATGGACGATGTACCTCACGTCCGGTTTGTCCACGCCAAGCCCGAAGGCGTTTGTTGCGACCATCACATCCACACGGTCTGTCATGAACCTGCGTTGCACGTCTGAACGGGTACGTGCGGCCATGCCGGCGTGATAATGGGCCGCGTTCAGACCGCGTTCAGAGAGCAGTTCCGCCAGTTCCTCGGCTCGGGCGCGTGACCCAACGTAAACGATGCCGCTCTTGCCGCGACGCTCCGCAGCGAACTCCAGCAAACAGTCCTGTTTCGCCTGGTTTCCGCCGGAGAACTGCACGGAGAACTTCAGGTTGGGGCGGTCTACCGAATGCACGACCCGGAGGGCGTCAGTAAGGCCGAGCCGCCGAACGATGTCGTCCCGAGCCTGCTGCGTAGCAGTGGCGGTTAGAGCGACGGTGCGGGGGGAGCCAAGTTGCCGCCGGACTGAATCCAGTCGCAGGTAGTCCGGGCGAAACGTGTGCCCCCACTCCGAGACACAGTGCGCTTCATCGATCGCGAGCAGATTCACTCCCGCTCGCGCAAGTCCCTTCACGAACACCTCGTTGCCGAGGGCCTCGGGTGACGTAAAAAGCAGGTCGAGCTGGCCATCCCGAAACTTGATGTAGGTCTCACGCTTCTGGACGCTGGTCAGGTTGGAGTTGATGAACGCGGCGCTCACGCCGTTCGCGACAAGGCTTTCCACCTGGTCCTGCATCAACGCAATGTGCGGCGAGACCACCAGGACGCGACCGCCGACCAGCGCCGGCAGGACGTAGGCCATGCTTTTGCCGCTGCCGGTCGGGAGAACGGCCAGCACGTCCGAGTGGTTGAGCCCGGACAACACTTCTGACTGCCCCGGCCTCAACCCCGGGAACCCGAACTTCTCCGACAGCAATGCGCCGTACACGTCCAGGTCGATGGAGGGCCTGGCGCCGGTAGTCCCTGAAATCCCTGTTGTCAAAGTGCGGTCATATTTCGGAGAGCGCCTCGCTGGCTCTGGTTCAGGGCGTATCGAGTCTGGAACAGTCCCCGTGGGAGCTTCGCGATCACTGCGAAAGGCCTTCACGGGGATTCGAGATTCGACCGGATGAAACGTCGCGGCGAACGTGTCCGGGTGAACGGCCATTCCCCGCGCTCCCCTGATTCATCCCTGGCAGAAAATGTCCCTGACAGGAAGACCCCGAGAAGCCGCCCATGCGGATAATACCGATCCCGTTAAACGATCCGTGGAAAAGTGTCACAGCCCAAACGGGGGAAATGTTTTCCCGGTACAGGTCTGTTTACGTCCCCGTCGGGCCGAAGCGCTCTGTGCGTATCCGCTCCGGGCTCACCCCGGCATCCACAAGGGCGTTCGCCGCCGTCTCTACGAACCCTTCAGGACCGCAGATGTACGCCC
>JADFRU010000316.1:0-2837 GCA_022561115.1 Chloroflexota bacterium
CGAACTCTCTTGCGAGATCGGCCTGGGTCTCGCGGCCGGGTGAATCGATCACACGCCGTAAGAGCGAAGCACGCTCGATGCCACGCGCCCCCGAGAGGGCGTCAAGTTCGCCGGCGGCTTTTTCGACATCCTCCACTTCGACGGCCAGCGTGAGAACGCGTGCGAACCGCGGTTTCTGGCGTTGATGCTCCCACTCAGAGCGAGTTATCAGCACCTTCCTGCGGATCAGCCTGTCGACAACCGCGCCTCCACCTCTTCCCAGTCGTCGCGCGAGGGGTTCGCGACGCATCTCCCCGGCCTCCTTCACCATTTGAATGGCCCGGCCTGCGCGTACACCGAGTTCCTCTATTAACGCCGTGTCCGAAGCGCGTTCAGCGTCTACGGTCAGCCAGGTGCGGAGGCGGCTGGCGAACCCGGGCGGCAGCATCTGGACCGCGGCGAGGAACAGCCCGACCCGGTAGTAGCCGGACATCCACCGGGCGACTTCAATCTGGCGATAGGAGAGGAGCGGGCGCTCATGGGCCACACGCTCGATGTCCCGGGTCTCTTCAACCTCGGGACTGTCGGTCAGCCGGAACACGATCCCCTGGACGGTCCGGGTTCCAAATGGCACCCACACCAGGTGCCCGGGCTTAACGTCAAGTTCGCCCGGAACGCGGTAAGTGAAGGTCCGTTCCTGTCCGCCCGCGCCGTCGACGGCGACTTCTGCGAAGCCGCCCAAACGGTTCGGCATGCGTGTTGAACGTTCGTCCATCAGCGGAGGGTACGCGACGCGACGGCTCGCGTGGAGTGGGCGGCGTCAGAGAGCGGGGCGTCCCGGTGTCCTTTTGAACCCTCGCGGGATCTCCGAGACGCCGGGGATTTACCGTCCATACCCGGCCACGTCTTGCAACCCGCAGGGTACGGAGGAATCCGGGTTAGCGGCGTTCCTTGATCCGGGCCTTGCGACCGGTGAGGCCACGCAGGTAGTAGGCGCGGGCTCTGCGAACCTTGCCCTTACGGGTGACTTCAAGCGAGTCGAGGAGCGGGGAACACACGAGGAAGATTCTCTCTACGCCGATTCCGTACGAAACACGACGCACGGTGAAGGTAGCGCCCGGCGCGGGCGTGTCGCCCTTGCGGTGCCGGCCCTTGAGGACGACACCCTCAAACGCCTGGATGCGCTGGCGATCACCCTCGCGAATCATCACGTTGACTCGCACGGTGTCACCGGTCTGAAAATCGTTAATCGTGTCGCGCGGCGTGGCGTCGACGAGTTCTCGGGCTTCCATCGCCGTAATCCCTTTGTGCAGGCCGGGTGTTGTAACCGGCGGTGTGTGCTCGACCGTGCCGGCCCCGGGCATCTCGGGTGTTCCGAGTTGATGCGGGGCGCGCGCGACGGCGACTGTCAAACGTTTAGTGGGTTATTGATTGTAGGCCCCGAGGGCAGCGCGCGGCAACGGTCTGAATCAAAGACGGGATGACCGGGGGCTGCGAACCGTGTGCCGCCACGAGTTATTGCCCCGGAGACAGTATCGTGTCCGGGATTTCGATCCGGTCCGGTACGTTCCGGTCATAAACGACAAACGCTCGCCTGGTGCCTTCAAGCCCGATGTCAGGGTCTGGATTGATAAACGAAATCACGTACTCGATGTGAAAGTCAGAAACCCGAATCGCCAGCTCGTGCGTCTGGACGATCGGGGTGTCGATTTCAGGAAACTTGATGGTCTCTGACCCGGTTATCCGGTAGAACTCGCCATCGTCCGGGGCGGATGGATCGGAAAACTCAAATCTCTCCATGCGCGGAATCATCTTTCCGGAGCCGATTCCTGACTGCGGATCAAACTCAAGTTCACGGCGCCAGACATCGCTTCCGCGCTGGCGGGAAATCAGCTGACCGTCGGCCACGATGAACTCGGCGATGGGATCTTCCGGGTCGTCCGAAACGCCCCGATAACGGCCGGGCTGCGACCACTCGCCCTCGATCGTCGAAACCCGAAGCTCCCCGCCGCCGGTAACGGCCGTCTCCGTTGTGAATCGGAACGACTGGAGCGACGCTGACGCTTCAGCGGCTCTTTGCAGGACATCCACGGCGGTTAACCCGCCGACACCGGTAGGCGCGCCATCCCCGGGCGGGGGTGCCGTGGCGGGAAGCGGCGTGTCCGCTATCACCCCGGTCGTGGCGCTGTCGCCGCCCGAGCCGGAGCCACAGGCGACCGCGCCGATAACCGCTGCGGCCGTCAGCAAGCCCATCAAGAAATAGCGTCTCACGCGTCGCCTTTCCGTGTTTTTCCGGCCCGGGTCTCCGGAGTTTCCGGTTCCAGCAGGTCCGGCCTGCGATCACGGGTCCGTGCCTCTGACTGCTCTTCCCGCCACCGTTCCACCCGGGCGTGATCTCCAGAAAGAAGTATCTCCGGGACGTGACGACCGTCCCACTCTTCAGGCCGCGTGTAGATCGGACCCTGCAACCGGCCGCCCAGGCCGGAAGCGAACGAATCAGAAGGCGCCGATTCATCGGAACCGAGGACGCCCGGGATGAGCCGGGTCATGGCGTCCACGAGCACGATCGCCGCCGGTTCGCCGCCGGAAAGCACGTAATCTCCGATAGAAATCTCCTCATCGACCAGCGCTTCGATGAACCTTTCGTCTACGCCCTCGTAACGGCCGCAAATAAGAATCAGCGAAACCCGCGCCGCCAGCTCCGTCGCAGTGGACTGGTCCAGCCTCCGGCCCTGCGGTGAAAGCAGGACAAGCCGCGGTTCCGGCTCACCGGCGTCGCTCGCGTTTTTCTTAAGATCAGCGACGGCGTCGGCCAGCGGGGCGGGCTTCATCACCATCCCCGCGCCGCCGCCGTAAGG
>JADFRU010000317.1:0-2837 GCA_022561115.1 Chloroflexota bacterium
CATGACGATGATCGATTACGCGACCGGCTACTCGGTTGTGCAGTCGGTCTGCGCAGCGCTGTTCCATCGTGAACGGACGGGGCGTGGGCAGAAAATTGAAACGTCTTTGTTCGCGAACGCGCTGACCATCCAGGGACTATCGTTGACCCAGGTGGAGAACGCGCCTTCACCCTCGTTCGATTTCGTTCAGAACGAACTGCCGCTGCTCAGGGAGGCCGGCCTGACGTATCTTGAGATCGACGCCATCTATCGCGAGCGGCGGCCGATTCCCTTCGCAGCTTTCATCTACTACCGGTCGTACCAGACGGCGGACCAGGTGATCACCCTCGGCTGCTTGAGCGAGCCCCTGCGGAAGAAGGCCGCCGATTGCCTGGGCATTGAGGACATCAGGTTCAACGATGACTATGACCCTGCGGCTGAAGAGTCGATCAAGTTTGCCGTCGATCTCTCACGCCGGGTCGAGGCGATGATCCGGGAGAAGCCCGCGGAAGAGTGGCTCAAGATCTTCCAGGCCGCTGGAGTCCCGGCCGCGCCCCTCCTCTATGTAGAAGAGATGCTTGATCACGAGCAGTCACGTGCTACCGGGATGATCATCGAGCAACAACATCCCGTCGGCGGCAAGGTCCGCTACGCAGGACCTCTTTCGAGATGGACGGAGACGCAACCCGAGGCGACCCGGATTTCGCCGGGGAGAGGTGAGCACACGCGTGAATTGCTCTCGGAGGCCGGGTACTCGGAGACCGAGATCGATATATTCCACGACACCGGATCAGCCCGGACGGGATAGGCGTCTCGGCGTACACTGCGCCCGGCCCCACATTTACCGCGTACGGTTACTGGAGGCCTGAAGGTAGGTGGCAGATGGCCGGACCGCTTGACGGCATCAAAGTCGTCGAGTTTTCAGAGATCATCGCCGGACCGGTGAGCGGCATGCTGCTCTCGGACCTCGGTGCAGACGTAATCAAGGTGGAGCCGCCCTGGGGAGACCCGTGGCGAAGCTCGCCGACCAGGGTCGGACCCCCGGAAGCCAAAGAGACCCGTGGCTTCATCGCCGTGAACCGCGGCAAGCGCAGTATCCGGATTGATCTCACGAAGAGCGATGGCGTAAAAGTGGTGCATCGCCTCGTGGGTCAGGCGGACGTGGTCATCACAAATCACAGGCCGGACGTGCCCGCCAAACTTGGTATCGATTACGAAACCCTGTCCGGGATCAAGCCGGATCTCGTGTATTGCGAGATAACGGCGTTCGGACGGCTCGGACCGGAAAGCTCGAAGCCCGGTTATGACCTGATCATGCAGGCGCGAACCGGGTTGATGGCGACCAACGGCATGATCGAGAACGGAGTTCCACGCGTCATACGCGGCAGCCCGCCTACCGATTTCGCAACCGCGTACGCGGTGGTGCAGGGTGTCCTGGCGGGCTTGTTCCATCGTGAGCGAACCGGGCGTGGGCAAAAGATTGAAACGTCATTGCTGGCCAACGCGCTCGCCATACAGTCACTCCCGCTCACGTATTTTCCGGATGCGCCGTCCGCGCAGCACCGTATGGTCATCGAGGACCTCCCGGCGATCCGGGAGTCCGGGCTTTCATACCCGGATGTGAACGAGCTCTACCAGCAGAACGAACGCTCACCGTCATACCGGCCGTACTACCGGACCTACCAGACCGCTGACTGGGTGATCGCGGTCGGGTGCCTGAGCGAACCGCTACGTGTAAAGATGGCCGACGCGCTGGGGCTTGACGACCCGCGGTTCAAGCCCGGATACAACGAGCAGAGCGATGAAGGTCTGGAATCAGCGCGGCTAATCGTGCTGGAGGCGGAACAGATATTCCTGAAAAAGCCGATGGCGCACTGGATTGAACTGTTCGAGCGCGTCGGCGTACCGGTGTCACCCCTCAAATTCGTCGAGGAGATGGTGTTTGACGAGCAGGCGATCGCCAACGGGATGATCGTGGAACACCAGCACCCGATCGCTGGAACCGTCCGCACAGCCGGGCCAATCCTCAAGATGGCAGACTCACCGAACGTCGCCGAGAAACGGTCGCCGATGTTGGGCGAGCACAGTTCCGAGATACTGAGCGGGCTTGGATATACGGACTCCGAGGCCAGGGCCCTGTTAGAGTCCGGCGCAGTGCCGGGAGCTGTCTCCCAGTGATCCAGGGATGAACCGCCGAGAGGTCCCAGAAGTCATCCCAGAAGTTGTCCTGGAAATCATCAAGGAACAGAATCGGGAGGTTTCGTAGATGTCGGGTCCCCTGGAGGGCGTGCGCGTAATCGAGTTCTCGGAGATCATCGCCGGGCCGGTTGGCGGGATGTTGCTGGCCGATTTTGGCGCTGACGTTATCAAGGTGGAGCCGCCGTGGGGAGACCCCTGGCGCGGTTCGCCCGGACCATCGGGCCCGAACGAGAGTCGTGGCTTTATCGCCGTGAACCGCGGGAAGCGGAGCATCAGGGTTGACCTGACGAAGCCGGCCGGCAAAGCGGTCGTGAACAGGCTGGTGGAGGGCGCAGATGTCGTGGTGCTCAACCACCGTCCGGACGTTCCCGCCAAGCTCGGCATCGATTACGACAGTCTGTCCGCGATCAACCCGAGACTGATCTATTGCGAGGTCACCGCATACGGCCGGAAGGGCCCGAACCGTGAACTTCCCGGCTATGACGTGATCGTGCAGGGCCTCAGCGGAATGATGACGTCCGAGGGTCATGACGATGGCGGAGTGCCGCGGACGGTGACCGTCTCTCCCGTGTCGGACATGGCCACCGGCTACTCGATAATGATGTCGGTCTCAGCCGCGCTCTACTACCGTGAGCGGACCGGCAAGGGGCAGAAGATCG
>JADFRU010000318.1:0-2836 GCA_022561115.1 Chloroflexota bacterium
CAGGTTGATCTCTCCGGCCACGGTGACCAGTTCAGCGATCGACTGCACGCCCTGGCGGAGGATGTTGTCCGCCATCCTGAACCCGGACTCCATCGTCACCTCTTCATCGCAAATGATGAGCAGGCGGTCGTTGGGGATCGTGATCAGGGTGTCAACCTTGTCCTTGAGACGGGCGATGCCTTCCTCGGCGTGCTTGGCGCGACGCCGTCCCTCAAACGCAAACGGCCGGGTAACGACGCCCACCGTGAGCGCTCCCAGCTCACGGGCCGTCTCGGCAACTATCGGCGCGGCGCCGGTGCCGGTCCCGCCGCCCATCCCGGCGGCGATGAACACCATGTCAGCGCCCTCCAGGATCTCGCGGATTTCATCCCGGTTCTCCTCGGCGCAGGCCTGTCCCTTCTCGGGATCTCCGCCAACGCCAAGACCGCGCGCCGTCTCGTCGCCGATCCGCAGCCGGATCGGCACGTCGCTACGTACAAGCGCCTGCGCGTCCGTGTTCACGGTGATGTACTCGACCTCGGGAAGGCGGTCGCGATACATCCGGGAAACGGCGTTCGATCCGCCTCCACCCACGCCTACAACCTGGAGTTTCACCTCTGAGATGTTGTCGGGTGTCGCTTCGATCCTTGCGTCCATATTTGAAAGTCTCCTGGCACACATTTACGGGCCGGCGGTCTGGGTCTGCGTCCGTTCTCACCCGTTGGGCCCTGATGATTTTGGGATGATTCTGAATGTTTCTGATAGGTATTTGGCCGACGCCCCGGCCGGGGGGTTGGTGTGATTTGTCAAGCCGTCCGGGTCCTGCCTGAAAGCCTGGCCGTGGACGGCCTCTGTTCGTTCAAACGGAGACCTCTTCGCGGGCGCGGTTGCCGCTCGCGCTGCCGGTTGTTGAGGATGCTTCTCCCCGCTTTCGCCAGCCGGTGAACGCCCCGTACCAGCGACGGTCGCTTCCGGATGTCTCAGCGCTGTTGCTGGCCGGGACGCCCAGATGCGAGCCGCGCGGGAGATTGCGCAGTCCCCACAGCAGCATCCCGATGCCGGCGCTGAAAGCCGGGTCCTGGTACTTCTCGTCGAGTCCGGCGAGCGGCCTCGGCCCGGCCGTGCGGACGCGGCCCTGGAACACGTAACGCGCCAGCGCCTGCATCCCGTCCAGCTTCGCCCCGCCGCCGGTCAGAACGACGCGGTCTATCGGCACATTGGCGAGGTGCGGCGTGGTCAATTTGCCCTTCACCAGCCGGAACAGCTCTTGCGCCCGGTCCTTGAGAAGCTGACCGAGCTCTCGTTTCGTCAGCAATATCGGGCTGTCTACACCCTCTGCCAGGGTGGTGATGGACAGCTCTTCACGCATCGAAGCGACTTCCGGCGTGACCGATCCGGACTTCCGTTTCAGCGCCTCCGCCTCTTCAAACGATGTCATGAACGCCAGTACCAGGTCGTTCGTAAACTGCCATCCGCCCACCGGCAACACCGCGCTGTGCACGATCTGGCCGCCCACGAACACCGCGATGTCCGTGGTGCCGCCGCCGATGTCCAGCAGCACCACGCCGTCATCGCGTTCCGTCGTGGTCAGCGCCGCCTCTGCGGAAGCGATCGGCTCGACGATCAGATCGGCGATCTGAACCCCGGCGGACTCCACAGCGGAACGCAGGCGGTTGATGCTCTTGATATCGCCCTTCACCACGTGTGTGTGGGCATGTATCTCCCGGGCGTGCATACCCAGCGGCATCCGTACAAGGTGCCGGTTATCCAGGGCGTACCCGCGCGGGATGACGTGAAGAAGTTGTCCGCCGTCCTTTGAGGCCAGTTCACGAACGGTCGCGAGGGCGGCGTCCAGGACCTCCTGTGTGATCACGCTCTCGGACGTGCTCTCGCGGACCAGGTCCCACCTGTTATCGGATTCAATGTGGCTGCCGGACAGCCCGACGTATGCGGACTTGATGGTGAGATCAGCCTGGCGGGAGGCTTCCCGGACGGACGCTCGTATCGCCTCCGTTGTCGCCTCCTCGTCCCGGACCATGCCTTTGCTGAGGCCATCGCAGGGCGAGACACCGACACCGGCTATCTCCACGCTGCGGTCAGGACGCTCACGCCCGATAACGGTCACGACTTTCGTCGTGCCGACATCGATCGCTGCTCTGTAGTCTTCCTGGATCATTTTCGTGTTCCCGTCAGATATCCGTTGCCAGATTTTCCAGAATCGCCGGTCGCCCTCTGTCCGTTCCCTGCGCCTGAGTGGGCGCATATCGGCCGGGCCATGTATCGACCGGGCCACGTATCAGGGGGGCGTGCGGGACGTCGTCTCAAAAACGATGTCATAGCCGTTCCACCGCCCTGAGCCTTGCGCTTCGGCTCCTCGGATTGCCTTCGATCTCCGCCCGAGACGGCTTGCTGACCCGCCGGGACACCAGCCGCAACGTGGCGGTATGGCCGCAGTCACATATCGGTCGTTCAGGCGGGCAGATGCAGTCGGTTGCCTCTCGCCGGAACAGGTTTTTGACGATTCTGTCTTCAAGAGAGTGGTAGGCGATCACGACGAGTCGTCCGCCCGGTTTCAGCAGAGATATGGCCTGCTGCAACCCGGTTTCAAGAGCGCCAAGCTCGTCGTGGACGGCGATCCGCAGCGCCTGAAAGGTCTTTGTTGCCGGGTGAATGCGTCTGGAGCCACGTCGAGGCACAGCGCTGGCGATCACATCTGCGAGCTGCGTTGCCGTCTGCAGGGGTCGCACCGCAACTATCGCCGCCGCGATGCGCCTGGAAGCTCGTTCTTCGCCGTACTGATAGATCACATCGGCCAGCTCGTCGCGGCCGTAGGTGTTGACGATGTCGCCCGCCGTTA
>JADFRU010000319.1:0-2829 GCA_022561115.1 Chloroflexota bacterium
GACGTAGTAGATGATCGGGCTGTCGCCCATCTGCGACAGCATGATGAGCCCCAGCCCACCGATGATCAGGCCGACGAGCATCATCCACGCTGGCCCGATCCGGTCCGCCAGAAAGCCCTCAACCGGCCCCAGCATGGCGCCGCCGAAACGGCCGAATGTCCCCACGCCCGTGACCAGGGTACGGCTCCAACCGGTCTGGGCCTCCACGGCGGCGAAGATAACGCTCTGCGCGTGGAACGTGGGCCCGGACGTCAACGCCATGTTGAACGACCCGGCGATAGCCACCCACCAGCCGTAACGAGTGGATCGGACCCTTGCTGCCAGGCGATTCATGATCTGGAGCTCTGGGAGTTTTCGCCGCAGCCCGGACCGGTTTCGCTCGACACCCTGGATTCGCCTGCTATTCGACTACGGTCTTGCATCGGATTCGGGAAGGCCCGGACGCCTTACTGTGCCACGTATGCCCGGTTGCTACGAGAGGTCTGAGTAACCAATCAGGGGTTAAACGGGGATCGTCTCCCGCTGCGCCGGCGCCCGGTTGACCACCATAGGCTCAAATGCGTGAGTACGTTTTCATCACTTCCGCCATCTGCCGGAGACGTTCCGATACCAGGCGATTGACCGACTTTTTTGGATAGCGGCCACGCGCTCCGGGCTTTCCGGCGGGAACACCTGTCAGGACCTCTATACCGTCATCGATCGTTTTGACGGCGTAAATATGGAACTCGCCCTTTTCCACCGCCTTGACCACATCCGGGCGAAGGGTGAGATTGTCCACATTCTGGTGGGGAATCATGACCCCGACGTCCTGCGTCATCCCGGCGGCTCGACACAGGTCAAAGAAGCCCTCTATCTTCTCGTTGGCGCCGCCGATCGGCTGGATATCGCCCATCTGGTTTACCGAGCCGGTGACGGCGATCCCCTGTCGAATCGGCAGTTCGGAGAGGCTGGACAGGATGGCGTACAGCTCCGTTGACGAGGCGGAATCGCCGTCCACGCCAGAGTAGGACTGCTCGAACGCGATGCTCACGGCGACGGACAGCGGGAAGTCCTGGGCGAACCTGGAGCCAAGGAAGCCGCCCAGGATCAGCACGCCCTTGTCGTGCGTGCTTCCGCTCATGTTGGCCTCGCGCTCGATATTCACCACGCCCTGTTGGCCCATGTACGTTCGAGCGGTGATTCGGCTCGGCTTGCCGAACGCCAGGTCTCCCATCTGGTAGACGGCGAGACCGTTGACCTGGCCGACGCGTTCGCCTTCAAGATCCACCATGAGATCGCCCCTGAGCATCGCCTCCTGGATGCGGTCAGATACAAGTCCGGAGCGGTAGACGCGCTGTTCAAGCGCTTGCTCCACGTGTTCACGCTGGACGAGATCGGCACCGTCCTTCTGCGCCCAGAACGAAGACTCCACGATCAAATCTTTGATGAAACCGAAGCGGGTTGACAGCTTGCCCTGTTCCGCAACCATCCGGCTCGCGTACTCGATGACGGCTCCAACCCCGTCACGCTTGAAGTGGTTCAGCTCATTTTCAGTCACCACGCCGCAGATGAACGAGCCGATCGCCGAGACATGATCGTCCGTCGCCTCCATCTGGGAATCGAAATCCGCCCGCACCTTGAACACCTCCCAGAACTCGGGGTCGAGGGAAGCCAGTGTCTGGTATATCTGCATATCCCCGGTCAGGATCACCTTGACGTTGACGGGAATCGATTCGGGGCGGAGGCCCTGTGGCGTCACGCCGGGCGTGAAGTCCATCGGGTCTTCCAGCATGAGCTGGCCGGTGCGGAGGACGCGTTTTAGCGCTTCCCAGGACCCGGGAGACGTCACCACGTCCCTGGCCTGCATCACCAGGTATCCCCCGCTCGCGGACATGATCGACCCGGCGCGCAACATCGTGTGATTTGTCACGTAAGTGCCGAGCACGGCCTGGCGCTCGATCCTCCCGAACAGGTTGAAATAAGTTGGGTGCTGCTCGATCACGATCGGGGGACCTGCGGTCTCGCCGTGATCGGCGAAGAGATTCACCTCGAACGGCAGCATGGGATTCACATCTGGCGTGGGTGGGAACTGGCCCACTGCCGGTGGCTGCTCTGGCGACTTGTCCTTGCCCTGGAAGATATCCAGGTGTCCCAGCGTGTACTCGTGAAGACCCTTGAGGAAGACGCCAGGATTTCCACCGGGCTCGTACTTGTCGAACAACTCGTCGAACGGGGACTTGATCGTTTGCTCGCCCACGCGTCGCTCCAGGGCTGCCAGTTCCTCCACCTGCTGCCGATCCCTCTCCTGGACCTCCCGCATGGCGGCCTCAACGTTATCCGAGACCTCTTTCCGGCCGGCGTCGAGTGTTTCACGTTCTTCGTCCGGCAGGCCCTGGTACTTCTCGGCATCCATCGGGCTACCGTCGAGGAGCGGGATGACGGCTATACCGACCTGCGATATCTGGATGGCGAACCCTTTTTCGCTGGCAAACTTTTCCGATTTCTGTATCAGTTCCTGCCGGCGCGCCATCCCTGCGTCCGTGATCCTTTTCTGCGCTGCCCGGTACTCATCGCTCGTGAACGCGTTGTTGATCTCGCGGCGCAGTGTTTCGCGCAGCCCGGAGATCAGCCAGCAGAGCTCGCGGCCGCCGCCTTTTGGAAGGATCAGGGCCGCCGGACGTTCCGGTTGCGAGAAGTTGTGTACGAAGCAGATGTCACGTATTTCAGGTTGATCCCCGGATGCCGCCCGCTCTTCAACCACCCGCGCCAGCAGCGCCTCCACGGCGCTCGTCCTGCCCGTGCCGGTCAACCCGGTCACGAACACGTTGTATCCGGGCCGGTCCACGCCCA
>JADFRU010000320.1:0-2825 GCA_022561115.1 Chloroflexota bacterium
CCGAGGTCTACACCACCGGTAGAGACCTCACGGATGGCGCCGCCGCAGACCCCTTCATCAGCACCCGGCCAGACGCCGGACAAGCCCGCGCTCGATTGATGCAGATACTGGGCGAGATGTCTGGTCTCAATGAAGACGAACTCGCCCGGACGGCTTACGTATATGAAGGCGATGACGCCGTACGACACGCCATACGCGTGACCTGCGGCCTGGACTCGATGGTCGTTGGCGAACACCAGATCGCCGGCCAGGTCCAGACAGCGCTCCGGGCGGCCGGCGAGGCGGGCTCGGTAGATACGCCTCTATCCCGGCTCTTCCATTTCGCCCTTCGCAGCAGCAGGCGTATTCGTAAGAAGACCGGTATCGGCCGCAACCGGATTACCATCAGTTCCATAGGTGTCCAGCTTGTTGAGCGGGCCATCGGGTCGCTTAAAGACAGGCGAGTCCTGCTGGTCGGGGCGGGTGAGACGGGCAAACTTGCGGCGCGGACCCTTGGCAGGATGGGCGCAGGCCGCCTGACCGTCGCCGGTCGCAACCGTGAACGCACGGAGCGAGTCGCTAAAGAGCTTGACGGAGACTGGGTGCTCAGGAGCGACCTCGTCCCGGCCATAGCAAATGCAGATGTCGTGATCTCGGCCACCGCCGCGAGCGAGGCCATCATCACCGCAGATATGGTGCGGGAGGCTATCCCGGGAAACCGTGAACCGTCCATCGTCATGCTTGACCTGGCGATGCCGCGAGATATTGACCCTGCCGTTGGTGACCTGCCGGGGGTGACCCTTTACGGGTTGCCGGACCTCCAGGCCATTGCGGACGAGCACCGCGCCGATCGTGCCGATGCAGCGGCTGAGGCGGAGGTGCTGATCGAGCGGGAAATCCCGAGATTTAACGAGTCACTCACCGCACTCGCCACCGAGCCGGTTATACGGGCGCTAGGCGCTCACGCCGAAGCGATACGGCTTAAAGAGCTGGAGACCGGCCTGCGGCGCCTGCCGGGCCTGAGTGACGAGCAGCGCGCCATCATCGAGTCGATGACGAAGTCCGTCGTCTCGAAGATTCTTGCCGATCCGATCACGTTTCTCCGGACCCGCGATGACGAAGAAGCGGCGAGCGCCGTGTCCCGCCTGTTCGACCTGCCCGAGATCCCGGGAGTCCCGGCACTGAAAGCCGACCCCGAGATCGAGGCGGCTGAGGCGCTGGAGGGCGACGACCGCTAGCCCGTCCACGTAGAATCACCCGGCGTGGAAGATTCCAGCACACCGTCCTGAAACCCCTGAGTCTGACCGACAGGTGATCACACTTGGATACGACCCGCTCGCAAGAGTTATTTGCCCGCGCCCGCAAACTCATCCCGGGGGGCGTCAACAGCCCCGCGAGGGCCTGGACATCCGTCGGCGGCACGCCGCTGTTCTTCAACCGTGCCGAGGGCTCCCGGATCTGGGATGAAGACGGCAATGAGCTGATCGATTACGTGTGCTCATGGGGTCCGATGATCCTGGGTCACGGCCACCCGGCCGTGCTATCCGCTGTCCAGGAGGCGGCGGCCCGTGGCACAAGCTACGGCGCTCCCACCGCCGCAGAGGTCCGCATGGCGGAGCTTGTTACCGGGGCTGTGCCGTCTATCGAGATGGTGCGTTTTGTATCCTCTGGCACAGAGGCCACCATGTCTGCGCTCCGGCTGGCGCGCGCGTACACCGGCCGCAACAAGATCATGAAGTTCGTGGGCGGGTATCACGGCCACGAAGACGCTCTGCTCGTGTCCGCAGGGTCTGCCGCAGCCGGGCACGGCATCCCGGACAGCGCCGGTGTCCACCCGGATTACGCCCGTGACACCCTGGTAGCTCCCTACAACGACCTGGCAGCGGTGGAAAAACTGTTCGCCGATAACCCGGGCCAGATCGCCGGTTTGATCGTCGAGCCCGTCGCCGGGAACATGGGTGTTGTTCTGCCGGCAGACGGATTTCTTGAGGGACTCCGAAGCATCACGGAGAAAGACGGCGCGCTTCTCCTCTTTGACGAAGTGATCTCCGGGTTCCGCGTCGCCTTTGGCGGAGCGCAGTCGCTGTTCGGCGTTACCCCGGATATCACCTGCCTGGGCAAGATCGTCGGCGGCGGGTTGCCTGTCGGCGCATACGGGGCGAGCGCTGAGATCATGAAAACGGTGGCCCCGCTCGGCCCGATGTACCAGGCCGGCACGCTCTCCGGGAACCCGGTGGCGATGGCGGCCGGAATAGCGACGCTCGAGGAACTGCAGAAGCCGGGCGTATATGACCTGTTGGACAGTAAGGGCGCGGCCCTTGCCGAGGGGCTTGGAGCGGCGTTCGCAGAGGCGGAGATCCCGGCGCGGGTGAACCGTGTTGGCTCACTTCTCACCATCTTCTTCACCGGCGAGCCGGTGACCGACATGGACTCGGCCTCAGCAACGGACCGTGAGCGTTTTGGCAGGTTCTTCCACGCCATCGTCGAAGAGGGCGTGTATCCCCCGCCATCGCAGTTCGAGGCGTGGTTCGTTTCGCTTGCACACTCTGACCAGGACATCGCAGACACCGTATCGGCCGCAAAGCGGGCGCTCAGCGTGATCTAGGCCTCCGATGGGGCGATAATTATTTCGGCGCCTGCGGGCAATTTGTAGGGGCGGGGCTCGCTCCTCCTGCCCCTAATTGACCCCTTCAGGACGCTGGGAATCCTGTTGTTGTCGCGCCATGCTCGCTGCCCAGTGAAGCCAACTGTCAGCCAGCCCCTCGGCTGATGACCAGTCGATGCCGCTCGGGTCGTGGGTAACGTGAGCCCTCGCGACCGCCCCAACGGTTACGGCGTGATCGGGT
>JADFRU010000321.1:0-2808 GCA_022561115.1 Chloroflexota bacterium
AGGCGCGTTGTTCCTCAGACCTGCCCTTCGAGAGCCTCAAGGCGCTGGCGAATTGGTTGACAGATGACCACCGTCGGCGGCGTTTTGCCCCCTCTCCCCACCGCGGGAGAGGGCCGGGGTGAGCGACTGTGTTGAAAGTCAAGGCATTTCCGGCTTCCAAACGGTTCCCCTTGCCAGCACTGCATTGAGTGTGATGATGAGCTTCCGCATGGTTGCCACAAGGGCCACCTTCTTGGGCTTGCCGCCAGCGACCAGCCGCTGGTAGAAGGCGCGTAGTTCGGGATGGCAGCGTGTGGCGGCGAGTGCCGCCATGTAGAGGACGTTGCGCACCGACCGCCGGCCGCCCCAGACGGTGCGTCTGCCGCGCATCATCCCGGAGTCGCGGTTGATGGGCGCCACGCCGACCAGGCTGGCGATCTCTCTGCGGGAGAGGCGGCCCAGCTCCGGCAACTCTGCGATCAAGGTGCGGGCCGTCACCTCACCGACTCCCGGGACGGACCGGAGGAGTTCCTCCTTCACGCGCCACGCCGGACTCGCCTCGATGGCGTCAGCGAGTGCGCCGTCCGCCTTTCCAAGACGCCGCTCCAGGTAGGCGATGTGGTTCTTGATCTCTCTGCGTACGAGGGCGGTGAAGGTGATCTTCATCCGGTTCTTCTCGGCGGTAAGCATCTCCACGATCTGGCGCCGCCGGGTGAGCAACTCATCAAACCCTCGCTCATCGGCATCCCGCAGAGGCCGCAGCTCCGGCTTCACCGCCGCCGCAAAATGTGCGATCACAGCCGCGTCAATGGTGTCGGTCTTGGCCAGCCGTCCGATAGCACGGGCGAAGTCACGCACCTGCCGGGGGTTCACCACCACCACCGGGAGCCCCATGCTGGAGAGGGACGAGGCGCACACCACCTCCAGCTTCCCGGTCGCCTCAAGGACCACCAGAGAAGGCGTCACACCGGCCAACCGGACGCCGAGCTCGTCCGATCCCTTCTGTGTGTTGTCCAACCGGAACGACTCACCGGCGGGGGCTACATGCACATCCAGGTGCCGCTTCGAGACATCGATCCCAACGAAAGTGCTTGACTCAGGCATCGTTTATCCCATCCTTGCGATTGCGGGCCTTGTAACCCAGGCGACTGTTCGGGTAAAAACGACATGCGGGCGGGGAGCCACGCTCACCCACGGGCCATGATGCCCCAGGGGATTTCGGTCCCCCGCCCACACCCAGCCAACATACAAGGGGGACCGTCCGCAGGCCGAACGTCGCTTACACGTCTTGCCGCACGACCCGGCCCTTCTCCTTCCCCGGAAGGATCAGGGTGCTGCCGGACCGCTCAGGGCGTCGCCGGGCCACTCAGGGCGTCGGAGGATCCATCTGGCGCTGTCGTAGCGCCCGTTAAAATGCCCTACTCCCCGCCCTCCGGTCCCCAGAACACGACCCACATCGAGAGATCGTCGCTGAACTCCTCGAAACGGTGCTCCACCCCGGCGTGAACAAACAGCGCGTCGCCCGGCCCAAACCGGTGCCGGTCTTCGCCGTTGACGAACCATCCGGACCCGGACTGGATCACGTAGATCTCGTCCTGGTCGTGTGGCTCCTGCGGGTCTTCGCCCCGCGGCGCGTACACAAGCAGACGCATGCTGCCGTTGGTGAAAACCGTGCTGGACCGGAGCGTGCCCTCGGCCGAGATACCGTCCAGCGCGCGCGTTATTGGCCAGCGATACCGCCCCGGGACGTCCGTACGGTCCGTCACTACTCGTCCGACCGCCGGACCAGCCGGACCAGCCGCGCGTACTCCCGTTCAACCGACTCACACAGCCGTTCCACCGCGGCATACGCGGCCCGCGTCTCAGGGTGTTCCTCCTGCTGTAACCGGAACTCGCCGAGCGCGTTAAAGTCCGTGATCATCCGCATCATCAACAACACATTCGTGTTGCCGGTCGCGGGCCGGGACACACTCGGCTTCGGCGCGCCAAGAAGCTCCCTGATGCCCATCAGCTGCTTGATCACGGCGTCTCGCTCGCCGGGTCTGGCGCGGAAAATCGTGCGCTCCAGGTACGGCGCATCGTGGCTGCCCGTCAGCGGTGACGGGTCCATCCCGGCGATCCCTTCGCCGATCATGTGCGTCACGTTGACCGACAGGTCCGCAATCTCGCCCCACGCCTCGATGCTGTAAGGGTCCGATGCCAGCTCTTCTACGTAGGCCTGGAGCGCCTCCAGGTCCTGGTCAAATGGAACGTTGTTGGTGATGACCGGCCGTTCGGATGCAACGCTGATCGTGCAGAACCCACGTGTACGGTTGCTTCCGGTTTTGTAATCGATGATCTTGTCGACGATCTGCTGTCCGCGGCCCGGACGCGGCGTAATGATCGTCATGTAGACGTACTGGGGAGACATAGAACCCTTCCAGATTTGTACCCGGCGATCAGCAGGGGGAATCAGGAGGCCAAACCCGCGTCCTGAGGCTCTCGAAGGACCGGCGAATGTGGGCCGTCGACGCCCTACCCGCTCACACGCGCCCACTTGCGCAGGCTCACCGGCTCGCGGTCGAACGACTCACCGAACGCCTTCACGGTTGTGAACGACACCTCGGCGATGTAAACGTTTCCGTCGGCGTCCGTGTCCATGCCGTGCGGCGCCATGAACTGGTCAGGTTCCTCGCCCTGCGTGCCTCGACCGAACCGCGTCACCTCGTTGCCGTCCTGGTCGACCACGATCACAAACAGGCCGAGCCCGGGCACGCCCCTCTGCACCGGCGGCGGACCGGCCTCCGCTACGTACAGGTTCGTGTCGTCGCCGCGTCCCGCGCAGATCGC
>JADFRU010000322.1:0-2812 GCA_022561115.1 Chloroflexota bacterium
CGTAGATTTCCAACGGACGCCGCCTACAACTCGTACTTCGCGAGCATCGACCGGATGTAAGTCACCGCCAGCGGCACGGCGGCCGGCTCGTCCAGTTCGTCCTGGCCTTCGAACACGATAGACATCCAGCCGTTGAAGCTGACATCACGAAGGATCGGCATGATCCGGTCGTAATCGAGCCACTTCTCTTCGCCCGATGCGATGCGGTAAATCTTGGCCCGCACATGCACGGCGCGTGGCGCTGATGTGGCTATTGACCCGTAAAAGTCGTAGGCCGGGTCGGGCCTGCCGCGCGCGCCGGATGCTCCGGGAGACCCCCGGTACTGGCCGACGTCCAGGATGTGCGTGTAGTAGTCATCATCAACGGCGTCCAGGAGCCTGAGCGTTTGATCGCCGGTTGCGGGCACGCAGCCGTGGTTGTGATTGTGAAGGCCAATCACGACCCCCTTGGAGCGGGCGTATGCCGTCACCTCCTTCTGCGCTGCGATCAACCGGCTCCAGACCTCCTCCTCCGCCTCACCCTCCGGCAGCCACGCCCCGAAGTTCCGGACCATCGGGATGCCCATGCGCTCGGCGACATCCACCCAGTGTTTGACCAGGCTCTTTTGCCGCTCTAGCTCTTCACCCGTCTTCCCGAAGTCGTTGGAGACCCCGATGTAGGACAGGTGAAGCCCCGCACGCAGGCAGAACAGCTTGATGCGCTCAAGGTACGCATCGTCCGTCGACTCAAAATGCGTGTAATGAAGGTCTACGCCGTCCAGCCGCATGTCAGCCGCACGTTGCAGGAAACCGAACATGTCGATCTTGCCGGCGATGAAAGTGTCCCGGTAAGAGAGGGACTGTAGCCCGAGCTTGATCATGGGGCCTCCCGAAAGGCGCTAATAGCTCTTGTGAGGCCGGATCAGGGAAGGGGCTTCACGATTGGCCGCCGGAATGTACCATAGCCGCTCATCACCCCCATCGGAGCAAAGCAAGTTTGGCCAGGATCGATTCCCACCTCCACGTCTGGGCGCTTGATGATGACAGCTACCCGATGCCGCCCGGGCGAGTTCCAGATGTCCCGGGTGACGTGGACCGCCTGCTTGCTCTCATGGACGAGGCGGAGATTGACGGCGCGCTGATCGTCCAGCCGATCTTTCACGGGTTTGACCACAGCTACGTAAACGAGGCCATCGCGGCGCATCCAGACAGGTTCAAGGGGATGGCGCTCATCAACCCGCAACGGGCAGACGCCGTTGATCAGCTTGACCGGCTGGTCTCGGATTATGGTTACCGCGGCGTCCGGTTCAACCCTGCGATGTGGGTGTACGGCGTGATCGAGCACCTGAACCTGACTCCCGCCGAAAGGGCGGAGCATTTCAAGATTTGCCCTGAATGCCAGCTCCAACACTTGAACGACGATGCAGGCAAGGCGATCTATCAGAAAGCCGGAGACCTCGGCGTTCCGGTGGGATTTATGGTGTCTCCGGCATACTTCGACCAGATCGGCGACCTGCTGACCGAGTTCCCCGAGACGCCCGCGATCATCGATCACTTTGGCGGTTGCAAACCGGCGAACGGCGCTGGCGCCGCTAACCCGGACTGGAAAGCGCTGCTGGCGCTGGCAAGACATCCCCAGTTGCGGGTCAAAATCTCCGGGTTTGTAGGCCCGAGCAGTGAGGCGATGCCACATCGGGACACCTGGCCCATGGTCCATGACCTGCTCGATGCGTTCGGAGCCGAGCGGCTAATGTGGGGCACCGACTTCCCGTGGATACAGAGTCACGGCGGGTATGTGGAGGGAACCCGGATTATCGATCAGATCCCTGGCATCTCGGAAGGGGATCGTGAACGGTTGCTGGGAGGTACAGCGACGTCGCTGTTTGGCGACTGGAGTTAGACCGGATGGCTTGACCGGACCCAGAGCGGATACCGGGCAGAACAGATACCGGGTAGAACGGATACAGGAGCGGCGATATGACGACGACCGAGAGACCCACACTTGCGAAGGCCCCTCTGACGGCAGCGGCGATGGCGCAGGCGGCGAAAGCGCTGGCGGTGGAGATCGGCAAAGATTCCCGGCTCCAGTTCGAGTTCGGCAACGAACAGCGTTTTGAATGGGACTATCGCCCCCACGTGCGCGCCGGTGTGCCGCTCATGGACATGAGCGCGGCCGCGCGGAAGGCGGCGATACGCCTTATCGAGGTGAGCGTGGGCGCTCGCGGAAGTGAGAAGGCCGCATCGATCATGGCGCTCGAATCGACGCTCGCTGACCACGAGGCGATGGACGGCACCGGGGTCGCCGGCCGGCCGCGTGACCCTGCCCGCTACTACTTTGTCATCTACGGCGAGCCGGGCGGCAATGAGCCGTGGGGCTGGCAGGTGGACGGACACCACGTCTCGCTCAACTACACGATTGTGGACAACGAGTTTATCGCCGTCACGCCGACGTTCTTCGGCGCCAACCCGGCCCGCTCGCTGCACGGAGAGAACGCCGGGTTCCGTGCCCTCCCGGAGGAGGAGGATGTCGCCCGCGGCCTGCTGCACGCGCTGACCGATGACCAGCGGAAGATCGCCATACTCGACCCGGTTGCGCCGCCCGACATACTGACGGACTGCGATGCACGCGTCACCCCGGGGGAGATGGTTGGGCTTCCGCTGTCAGCACTGGATGACCCGCAACGCGACAGGCTGGTGAGCCTGATCCACGTGTACGTGGACCGCATGACGGACGAGATCGCCGTAAACCAGTGGCGGCGGATTGAGGGCGACGGCCTGGACACAATCACGTTTGCATGGAAGGGCAGCCCGGAAACAGGGGCTGGCCACTACT
>JADFRU010000022.1:0-10999 GCA_022561115.1 Chloroflexota bacterium
GGACCTCTATCCGGTGGATCTCCTCTGCAGCGATCTCGAACCCTTCGTCGCGGAGAAGGTCGTAGTACTCGTCCGGGGTCAGTTGCTGCCGCGCCTCGGTCTTATCGGACCGGACCGCCCGCAGCCCGTGCTCGCGCTTCAGCATGCGGAGCGATTTCATCATCCACTTACGGGCGAACGCGTCGGTCTCCGGCGGGTGGGCGCCCTTGAAGAAGGAACTGTTGAAGACGAAGGTCCCGCCCGGCTTGATCGCTTCCCGGATCTGCTTCAGCAGGCCAGCCTTGTCCTGCACGTAATGGATGGCGTTGAAGTAGACAACCGAGTCAACCTTCTCGCCGAGCAGATCGGACAGGTTCTGGACCTCGCCCTGGATGTACTTGACGGCGGCATCCGTGCGTTCACCGATATTCTCTTTTGCGTCGCGCAGCGCTGACGCAGAGTGATCGATGGCGTAGATGACGGTGTGCTTCGCGTCGTCCAGCCTCTCAAGGATCTGCTTGGTAATGCCGCCGTTGCCGCAACTGAGGTCAACGATCCGGTGGTGCTTGCCGATCTCGGCAAGGTCCAGCGTGGCGGTGTTTACTTCCGTGTAGAAGTCCAGGCTGGCAAACTTGGAGAACGAATAACCCTGATTTGTCTCGGGAGCTGTCTGGGCCAAGGGGTCCCTCCTGAGGGGGGATACGGTTCGCGACATCGAGTCGTCCCTCGATCGACTTGCCGATTGCCGGACCGCCTTCTCGAACGTGCCGATTCTACCATGCCGCATCGTGATTGGACGTTCAATTCACGATTCTCCCCGGAGGGAGGTTGTTTTTGGACTCGTTTCGTCAAATATCCGGCTCTTCACATGATGGTGGTGAGCGACGCGCCGGGAACCGGTCTTTGAGACGACGAATCGGAGCCTGGTCACTGGCCGCTCTCGGCGTCCTGGTTATCGGATGCGGCGGCGGCGGAGAGAACGAATCGATCCTGGTCGCAGCGGCGGCATCTCTGACCGACGCGCTGGTTGAAGCGGGAGAGGCGTTCGAGTCACGTTCCGGCGTCGAGGTGGCGTTCAGTTTCGGCGGTTCAAACGCGCTCGCACGGCAGGTGCAGCTTGGCGCGCCGGCTGACGCACTGATCTTCGCCGGGACCGAACCCATGGACCGGATGGAACAATCCGGCGATCTCCTGCCCGGCAGCCGTATCGACCTTCTGCGCAATCGGCTCGTGGTGATCGGCAAACGCGGCACACCCGGGATGGCCGATCTGGGCGAGTTGTCGATCGGCTCCGGGCGAATTGCGCTGGCCGATCCGCTGCTCGCGCCGGCGGGGCTGTACGCAAAGCAGGCGCTTGAAGCGTCCGGGGTGTGGGACGAGATCGAATCACGCGTGGTTCCAACGCTTGACGTGCGGGCCGCCGTCGGGGCCGTCGACACGGGCAGCGTACGGTTCGGGCTGGTTTACGCGACGGACGCGGCGCGGGTGGCCGGAGTGGAAGTGGCGCTGGTGGTCCCGGAGGCGTTGCACGACCCGATCATCTACCCGGCGGCGGTGGTTAACGGTGCAGGCGGAGCCGGGTCAGCCCGGCTATTCCTTGATTTCCTGACGTCGGACGAGGGTAGCGCCGTGTTCAGGCGGCACGGTTTCGTACCGGTCGGCAAGTGAGGGCAGGCGTGCCCGCACCTTGTCCTGGCGGGGGCAGGCGTGCCTGCACCTTATCCTGGCGGGGCCTCGGCCTCTTGCGCCGCAGGCGCGCCAACTCGCTGGCCAGGCGCCGCTGGGGGCGATGTTTTGGTGCGACCTCTGAAACCCCGGAACCCGCGAACCGTTGCTCGACGAATATCGTGCGATGCCCATCGCAGATCGCCGACCTGACCGGCGATAGACTTACGGCTGATGTCGTCTGACCTTTCTATCGTCATGCTTTCGCTGCGGGTTGCGGCCCTGGCGATGATGCTGGCGCTCCCGATCGGGTTTGGGCTGGCGTGGATACTGGTGCGCAAACGGGTCCGCGGCCGGTTTTTGATCGAGGCGATTGTGTCGCTGCCGCTGGCGCTTCCGCCGGTGGTCATCGGCTACGGCTTGTTGATCCTGCTTGGTGGCCGGGGGCCGTTCGGCGGGTTGTTCGGCAATGGCCTTGTTTTCACTGCGTACGCAGCTTCGCTGGCGTCAGCGATAGTCGCGTTTCCGCTCATAGTGCGGACCTTTATCGTGGCCCTTGAAGGGGTGGACCCTCGTCTCGAGCTGGCGGCGCGAAGCCTGGGGGCAGGACCGTGGCGCGTGCTCCTGACCATCACTGTTCCCCTCGCCTACCGGGGGTTGATGGCCGGGGCGTTGATCGGCTTCGTGCGAGCGCTTTCCGAGTTCGGGGCGACTATCGTCGTCGCCGGAAACATCCCGGGCCGGACGCAGACGCTGCCGCTGGGCATATTCACACGCATCCAGGCCGGCGATGACGAGGCCGCCGTGCGCCTGGTGCTGGTATCGATCGGCCTGGCCATCGCAACCCTCGTCGTCCACGATTACCTGCTCCGCCGCGGCGGCCTGGCCGGCCGCAGGCATCGGGCCGGATTCGGCGCTTAACACGTGCTAAACACCGTTGCGGAGCCCGGAAACAACAGGCCAGACAAGAACGGCGTCCTGCAATTCTCGTTTACACGAACACAGGGGCGATTTGTTCTGGAAGTGGACGGTAATTTCGGCCCCGGGATAACCGCCCTCTTCGGCCCCTCCGGCAGCGGAAAAACGACGTTGCTGAACTGCCTCGCAGGGCTGTTCCGGCCTGACAGCGGGGAGATCGTTCTGAACGGCCGAGACCTTTACCGTGGCAGCACGAAAACGTTTGTGCCGCCGGAACGGCGACGGATCGGACTGGTGTTTCAGGACGGCGCTTTATTCCCACATTTAAGCGTCGCCGGAAACATACGGTACGGCTGGCGCCGCACACCTGAAAGCGACCGGCGGGTGGACGTGGATCACGTGGTAGAGCTACTCCGTCTCGGCCCGCTCATGGACCGCTCTCCGTCGTCACTATCGGGCGGAGAAAAACAACGCGTCGCACTGGCCCGGGCCCTGGCGATGTCTCCCGGGTTACTGCTGCTTGACGAGCCGATGGCGTCACTGGACGCACGTTTGCGCGGCGTGGTCCTGAGTTACCTGCGGCGTATCCACAAGGACCTCCATATCCCGATGGTTTACGTATCGCATTCGATCTCCGAAGTGCTGGCGCTGGCGGACGACGCGCTCGTGATTTCCGACGGGAAACCGGTGGCATCCGGTCGGCCATCCCGTGTCCTGCTGGACCCGGCCGTAGACGGCATCGTCCAGGATGACGCCATCGAGAACCTGCTTGACGGGACGGTCACCGAGCCCGGGAGCGAATCCGCGGCGGGCCGTGTCAGGGTGGGCGCTGCCGATATCGTGACGCCCCCGGCCAACCGCGAGCCCGGAGAGTCCGTGATCGTAGCGCTGGGCGCGGAGGAGATCATTCTTGCCACGGAAAAACCGTCAGGGATAAGCGCTCGGAACGTTCTCCCGGGCAGGATCACCGAGCTTGAACCGGTGGGACACCGCGTGTATGCGACGGTCGATATCGGCGTGCCGATCCTGGTAGCTCTGACGCCGGGAGCCGTGGATGAGCTGGGACTCGATCGAGGACAGGACGTTTATCTTGTGTTCAAGACGAGCAGTATCAAGTTGCTGGATGCAGCGCCTGTAGCACCCGCGTGAGCGGTTTCGCCAGGCCGTCTTACATTCCGCCGGTTTGAGATCCAGGCACCCACCGTCGCCGGTGCGATTCGTAGAAGCGGACAGCGTTCCGGCCTTACTGGCTGACCCCACGCTTTGACTCTCCGCGCCGCCCCACCATAAGTGACCAACGGTGTGTGAAACCGCAAACGGGCTTACCGGCCTGTGCGTTCCCGGCCGGTCGGGCACATCGCTACCAGGCAACAATCGGCGCAGGCAGGCCTGGGGCGGCACACGTTCACCGCGTGTCTGACCAGCAGAGCGTGGTACTCGTTGAACAGCGTGGCATCCGCGGGCAACCGTTCGCTGAATAACGACCGGTAGTCGCCATACGCGTCGCCGTCCACCTGCCAGCCGAGTCGATCAACAATCCGGCGGGTGTATGTGTCGATCACAAACGACGGCTTTTCGGCTGCGTAAAGGATGATGTCGTCGGCCGTTTCCTCGCCGATCCCCCACACGCCGAGCAAACGGGTTCGCAGTTCGTCCAGCGGCAGGTCTAGTAGCCGGCCAAGTTCCCCGTGGAAGTCGTTCTCGACAAGGGCGGCGATCTCGTGCAGTTTCCGCGCCTTCTGGTTGAAGTAGCCGGACGGCCGGATCAGGGCGGCAAGTTGTTCCCGCGGGGCGCTGCGGATAGCGGCAAAGCTCCACACGCCTGCCGTACGCAAGCCATCGAGCGCCTTCTCGACGTTTGTCCAGTTGGTGTTTTGAGTCAGGATGGCGCCGACGATCACATCAAACGGGCCGTCCCCCGGCCACCAGTCCTGCGGCCCGTAGGCGGCAAGGAGGCGGTCGTACAGCTTGATTACGTTGTCGGCGGTCGGGGATTTCATCGTGCGGGCAAATACGGTCAATTTGATGGCGACGCGCCGTGCAGGCCGGTCGCCCTTGATGGGCCCGCGTACATGCGTGAGGGCGAGTCCTATACTCGTACCCGGGTTCTTTGAATCGGGTCCCGGCGGGCCAGGGGTTACGGGTCCGAACATCGGACGACGTCTGAAAGGTTACTGCGCATGACCGGGTGGGTCGAAAAACTGGATGCGGCGGCTCTCTCTCACGGTTCACTGGTGTGCGTCGGCCTCGACCCGGATCCCGGACGAATGGCGATATCCGATGTGGCGGAGTTCAACCGCGCCATCGTTGACGCAACCTCCGATCTGGTGTGCGCTTACAAACCGCAACTGGCTTTCTACGAGGCGCTGGGGCTGGACGGGCTGCGGGCGCTTGGGGAGACCGTCCAGCACATACGTGACGTTGCGCCGGGCGCAGTAATCGTCGGCGACTGCAAGCGCGGCGACATCGGCTCAACGGCCTCCGCGTACGCCCGTGCGATGTTCGATGTCTGGGACTTCGACACCGTGACGCTGCACGCCTACCTGGGTCGCGACTCGGTCGAGCCGTTCCTGGAGCGGGCCGATCGCGGGGCGCTTATCGTGTGCCGGACCTCCAACCCCGGCGCGGTGGAGTTGCAGGATCTTGAGTTGACGGGAGGCGGGCTCAGCGGAACGCTTTACGAGCACACCGCCCGGCTGGCGTCCGAGTGGAATACGCGTGGAAACGTGGGGATCGTCGTCGGTGCGACCTACCCGGGCGAGATGGCGGCGCTCCGCGCCCTGCATCCCGACATGCCGTTCCTGGTGCCGGGAGTGGGCGCGCAGGGAGGCGATGTCGCTGCCGCTGCACGTGCCGGGGTCAACTCAGACGGCCGTGGAATCATGATCTCCTCATCACGTGGCATCATCTATGCGTCTGAAGACGCCGGGACCTTTGCCAATGCCGCGCGACAGGCCGCGGAGACGCTGCGTGACGAGATAAACAGGGCGCTCGTGAGTGGCGCAACGACGGCGGGCTGAGCCAGATGCCAGGATCTTCAAACGACAATCCGGCAAATCAAAAACTTGTTCGCGGAGAACCGGTCCCGTACGAGGTCGGTGATCGTATAACCCTCAAGAAGGGTCATCCATGCGGCGCGAACGAGTGGAGGATCTATCGCATTGGCGCAGATATCGGCCTTCGTTGCGGCGGTTGTGGGCATCGTGTGATGCTCCCACGGAGGCAGGTGGATAGACAGATACGTTCGAGGACCCCGGCTCTGCCGGCTTTGGAGGAAGGCCGGGGAAGAGAGCAATCCCCCGGTTGACACCGGGTTTTACCGGGCCAAAGTAGGAACGAACTTCGTTGACACCCCCGGGAAGCGGCCCATAACCTACGCGGCGCGAACGTTGATATATCGCTGCGACCTGAAGTCCACACCCACGGCAGCCGACCCGGGATTCCCGGAGCTTGCCGGTGAATGCCAGTGACTGGAGGAAAGCAATCATGCGCGAGATGGTGATCGACAGCATCCGGGTTAGCTTGCTGAACTACTCACGTATCGTCATTCTCAAGGAGAAGGATGCGGAGCGGTTCCTGCCGATCTGGATAGGGCAGCCCGAGGCCGAGGCGATCGCCCTGAAGTTGCAGGATTTGACGCCGCCGCGGCCGATGACCCATGACCTGCTTTTCCACATGGTCGGCGACCTGGGCGGCGTGGTGAACCACGTAGTGGTATCCGGACTCGATCATGAGACGTTTTTCGCCAAGATCGTTATGACCGCCGGCAACCGGTCGATCGCGGTTGATTCACGTCCCTCGGACGCGCTTGCGCTTGCCGTGCGGGCCAAAGTGCCGATCTACGTCGAAGAGTCCGTACTGGACCGCGCCGGCGTTCATATGGATGCCGAGACGGGAAAGGCGATTGTCGGCGACGGCGAGTCTTCAGAGGCGGCGGGCAGCCCCCCGACCGAAGGCGAGATCGAGCGCATGTCCGCGTTCAAGGATTTCATCGACACACTTGACCTGGACGACATCGGAGACACCGGCAAAGACAGCTGAACGCAGGACGGCACACGTCTGGCGTTGCGGGCGATAAGTTCATCGGCTGGCTATGACGTAAAGGCCGGGCGAGCGGCATGCGTCTTCGCGCTGGCTGTTCCCGGCGCCGTCCCGCCACACGCCCCGACGCTATCACGCTCAAAGCGGCGTGCCCGGGGCTGATTAAATGCCGCCGGAGGCCGGGCCGTCCTCTGACTCTTCCCGGCGAACTTCGTCCAGGAAACGCTCAATCTCCGGGGACAACTCCACCGTGCGAGGCGGATCACCATCGTCGTCGCGGGAGTCGTACTCGACCTCAAACCGTTTCACCATATCGGCGAGTCGCGGGTTGTTGGTCATCGCAGGCGTCACCTGCGCGTACTGCTGCTGCCCCAGCTCTACCTCGGGCAGTGTCAGGTCCTTGAAGCCGTAGAGCGGCGCAAGGGCCTCAAGCGCGCGCGCCGCGCCGGCGTAATCGTTATCGAGCTGCAGGTACATCGGCAGATGCACCATTACCGTCAGCGTCGCCAGCCCGCGCTGCGTGGCGCCGACACCGATCCCGTTTGTTGCGGACGTTGGTCCCTCGTACCGGCTGCGCGCCAGCGTCACCCCGCCCAGGTCCGGTTCGACCTCCCAGCCGCGAGCTGACCCGGTCACAAGCAGCGGACGTGAGTGCGGCACAGAGTCGTACATGCCGCCGACCGTGATGTACGCGGTGACGCCGAGTACCTCAAGCATCTCGAGCACGGATTCGTTGAAATCCTCCGAGTTGGAGTGCGGCTCCAGGAGATGGATGAGCACCAGGTCCGGCTCCTCATCGCGCCGCACGATCTCGATCTTGGAGTTCGGGCTCGTGATCTCGCGCTCCCCGTCTACCCATTTCATCTCGGGCCTGTAACGCGTGAAATCGTAGAAATGGCCGGGCCGGCGAAGCCTGGCAACTTCTTCCATCTTGTAAATCGACGCCAGCCGCGCCAGGACGATGGACCCAACGTTGCCGACGTTTATCCAGGGCCGGAGCATCACCACCGCGTGCGGGTTGCGCAACGGGGTCTCCGGCGGGTCAAAGTCAAACCATCCAACTTCCATACTTCGCGTACCCTATCGCAGACCCGTTCGACCCCGCAAGCGGCATACGATCAACTGGCCGCCGCTTTTTTACGCAGTGATCCAACGAGCGTCGTGACCTGTTAGCCCGTTTCCGGGAGAAATCTTATTTTCGGCGCCCCTTAATTATGAACGATTTTTCAAATGACGACCCCGGCCACACCCCCTCTGACGGCTTCACGGACGGCAGTTCAGCCCAACCGCCTGATCAGGCGTGGCTGTATGAACGCACTATCGAGGCCATCGCGAATGATCCGGAGCTGGTCCGGCTCAGGCTTAAACCCCTCACACGCTTCAATACGAATGTCACCGGGCGAGCGGCGTTCATCAAGATCTACTTCGGCATCAGTTGCGAGTGCTCCACTGCGGCCGTCCTCAGCGTGGAGGCGGCCGCAGACAAGACGCGTGATGAGTTCCGGGAAGCGCTGCCGGCTCTGCTTGGGAAACTCAAACTCCAGGCGTTCGGCTTCCGCCGAATGGATTGCGACTCGCACCTCCAGATGCGGATCCAGAACCTTCCCGGCGCCGGCCGTCCTTAACCCGGCCCGCTCACGCAGATGAAGACCCATCGAGCTTCAACCGGCATGCGCCGGTCGTCAGCAAGAACGTGCAAGGACTAGAATTACTGACGGGACCGACGAGACGATCGTCGGATAGCTTCATGACGAAAGGTTCGAATGCCCAGGCGAAAACTCACACCGGAACAGGCGCTTGAGGGAACTGTCAAGTTCTCTGAGCGTTACGTGGAGCGCGGTCCTTACGAGTTCTTCCCGGAACCTGAAGTGGTGACGGAAGTGCAGAGCGGGCTGGCCGAGAACCAGGTTGAACACGGGTATCGCTACTGCCCTTGAATGCCCCTGAGCGGCGATCCCGTGGAGGATCGCAAGAAGATCTGCCCGTGTGACCGGCACCACGAGGACATCGCCCGAGACGGGTTCTGTATATGAATGTTCTTCGTTAGCGAAGAGTTTCTTCGTGAGTACCAGGGTGCGGACGAGATCACCCAGACCATTGACGAAGCGGTCGCCGATGGCGAGGACCTGTTCGGTGGGGACTACATCACAAAATCAGCGGCAAACACCGGGCGTCGTGACGACGCATCTAAAGACTGAAGGATTACACTCCGGTCATACGGAAATCGGTCTGCCCGGTCAAACGTCCAGGAAAAACGTGTAAAAAAAGCAGGAGTCGAGTGTTGAGCACAGACAACCAGATCACGGTCTTCACATCGAACGGCTGAGGCCCTTGCCACATGGTGAAGGTGTATCTTTCACGCAAGGACATCCCGTTTGAGGAAGTGAACGTCTCCGGCAACCGCGAGGGCGTAATGCGCCTGATCGCGCTGGGGCGCAACACGACGCCAGTAACGACCATCGGCGACGCGATCATCGTCGGCTACAAGCCGAAGGACATCGACGCCGCCCTGGAGACCGCCGGGATTTCCTGATCGCCCCGGAAGGCGTATCTGGAATTACCGTCCATAAAAGGCCCCGCCAATCGGCGGGGCCTTGTCGCGCCAACCCGACCGGCAACTTACGTGGTCCCGACACCGACGGCCAACCCGACGGCCTTAACCGGCGTGTTGCGCGTGCCACATCCCTTCTGGCCGAACCCACCTCGGACCGCGCGTCCCCACCCACCTACGCGTGTGAAGGTTCCAGGGGTGTTTCCGACGGGTGTTCAGGCGGGAATCTGATACGCCGGACTGCGGGTCGCGCGGCCGCGGATACGTCCGCTTTCCCCCACCCTGGCCGGGATGACGGATATTTGCGGCAGAGCGGATAGGACGGATTAGACTCTGCACCGCAACGCCCCGTCTCTAACCACCGGCCCGTATCGCAAACGCCAGTAATCGCCAGTTAATGAGGGCAACCATGCTTGAGCAGTTCCACGTCCCGGAGGCGATCGCGCACCGGGTGGACCACGACCCGTTGAGAACCACCTGCGCTGAGCTCCTGGAACGCGCCGGAATGCCGGAAGATGACGCTCGGCTCGCCGCAGACGTGCTCGTTTCCGCCGACCTTCGAGGCGTCGAGACCCACGGCGTGTCCAACCTGATGCGCAGCTACGTCACGGGACTCGGCAACGGCCACCTCAACCCGCGCCCGAACATGAAGATAGTGCGCGAGACGCCCGCCTGCGCCACGATCGACGCCGACCGCGGGCTTGGTGTTGTGATCGCCCCGCGCGCCATGGAGATCGCTATCGAGAAAGGCAAGGCCACCGGAGCGGGGCTCGTCACCGTCGGCAACGGCCGTCACCTCGGCATGGCCGCCTACCACGCCATGATGGCGCTTGAGCACGACATGATCGGCCAGTGCATGACCGCCTGCGGGCCGTCCTTCGTCCCAACATTTTCGGCCGAGGTCGGCGTTGGCACCAACCCGATCGCCGTCGCCGCCCCGGCGGGCGAGGAGCCGCCCTTCGTGTTTGACGCAGCGATGTCGATCCTCGCCGCCAACAAGATCACCCTGGCAAAGCGCCTCGGTGTTGATCTTGAGCCCGGGTGGATCACAACACCGGACGGCACGCCAATCATGGAACGCGCCCCCGTCCCGGACGAATACATGCTCCTGCCCGCCGGCAGCACGCGGGAGCTTGGATCGCACAAGAGCTACTCGCTCGGCGTGGTGGTAGACATCCTCGGCGGACTGCTGAACGGCAGCCCGGCCGGGCCGCTGGCGCCGCGCGGGAACAACAACCACTTCCTCGCCGCGTACGACATCGAGGCGTTCATCGACGTCCAGGAGTTCAAGAAGGGCATGGACGTTTACCTGAGCTCACTCCGCAACCTGAAACCAGCGCCGGGCCACGACCGCGTCTTCTACGCCGGGCTGCCCGAGTACGAAGAGGAGGCCGACCGCCGTGAACGCGGGATCCCCCTCCATCCAGAAGTGATCGACTGGTTCCGTTCGACCTGTGACGAGATGGGGGTACAGTTCAAGCTGTAAGCTCCCTCCCCCGTGTGATCCGCTTCCGGTCTCCAGTAACAGCAGGCAACAGAAGGACAACCAGTGCCCAAACTCGTGATCATGCCCCCACAGACAGACCCTCAGAAACAGTGGGCCGCCCGCATCTCCGACACGCTTCCGGAGTACAACGTTGTGCTCCCGGCGAACGCGGAAGAGGCGAAGCGCGAGATTGTGGACGCAGACGCCGCCTTCGGTAACGTCCCGGCGGACGCCCTTGCGGCGGCCACAAAACTGCGCTGGCTGCAGTCGCCCCAGGCCGCGCCACCGCCCGGCTACTACTACGACGAGCTGATCGCCCCCCCGGTCACCGTCACCAACTTCCGGGGCATCTACAACGA
>JADFRU010000323.1:0-2805 GCA_022561115.1 Chloroflexota bacterium
CTCGGCGGAATTATCGCCTTGAGGCCGGACCTTATCCGCCCCACGTCTGCTTCGGGCCAGCAGTCCGTAATGCCGGGAACCTCAAAACTCGAACGCGTCACGTATAGCCGTTATGCCGCCGATACCGATCAGGATGAGGATGATCCCGCCGTACGCCGAAGCCCATGACACCTTCTTCACCCTGGGCCGGTCGTCGAATATCGCCCCGATGGTCCCGGCCACCAAAAACAACGCGCCGATGACGATGATCATTGCGACCGTTTCCCATCGTTCACAAGCGAATTCTGAGCTTCACCCGCCATCTGCGGCCCCTTCTTTTCTCGATGCGACCGGTTCCGAGTTCACGTGTCACATTGTTGGCTAACCCACCCCGGCTGACAACGCCGGTCATGTGAGCCGGACAAACCGGTGGGCCGGAAACCCGGGAAAGCGTTCCGGAACATGGAGCGCATCGGCGCGTTTCGCGATCTCGAAACCCCTGGCCTGTCCCACTCCGCATCAACACGGATAAAGCACGCGGCCCGGTCAGAACGCGCACACCCTGCAACAACCCCGGGCACGACTCTGGACCTACCTTACCGGCGACCCTTCCCGCCGAAACCTGCGCATCCCGTCGACAACGCTGACCTGTGGGGGTGGATCGACAAATGCCGAGGCTGAACTGATCCACGGCTACGATATAGCGACGTCGAACTACGGGTACGGTGCATCGACCCGGTTATCGGCGAGGTGTCGGAGATCAGCTCAGCGGCCAGTTCAGCGACACTCGACCGGCCCGTCATCGAATACACGCCCCGGTCCCGGTTCGCGACCGCTGTCGCCGAGTTCTCCGAGAGCTTACGAGAATGTCTATGGACGCCAGAAGTCACCCGTGAATCGGTCCTCGACGAGGCAAACACAGCGATCTCCCGGATGTACAAAACTCCTCGGAATAGCCAGTTCATAAGACCCGGTAGAACAAGCCATCCGGCTGGGGATCGGTCGTTAGCGGGCCGTCGACCGCTCGGAAACGATGCCCGGAGTGCGAACCGGGCCTGAGCGTACCCGAGCATCATCGCGTTCACACGTGCTCCATTCCACACGCCCAACAACGACGTTGCGTCCACGGGAAAGTCACATGGTTGTGGTGGCAACCGCGGAGTGGCAACATTCCGGCCGCCACCTCGCGTGATAAGCGACCATAACTCCTGCCAGCAGCCCGCTAGACTCAGGTTCATGGCGAAACCGAACTCGTCGACCGTTTCCCGAGGCCGGTCCCGGATATTCCCGCGCCACAACGGGCGCACCCGGAACGACGCCCTGCCCTGCTTCCCAGGCGGTCGTTCGGGACCGGGGCGCACAGGACATCGTTCCAGGTGACGACCGGAGCGGCCATTCGCCGGCTCTTTAACCGGGTTCTGTTGCTCGGCGCATTCACCTGGGTCCTCCTCTGGTCGGTGCCGAACATTCTTGACCCCGGGTCCACGCCGGGCGGCCAGGTTATCGGGTTGCTCATTCGCATCGTGCCTGTGGTCGTGTCGATAGCCGGTGTCTACATAAGCGTCCGGATGATCCTCAAATCGACACGACACCTCCTGCGGATCGTTCTCAGCTGAACGTGTTCGCGTGAGGTCCGCCGATTCCAGTTCACGAAGATTCCGGATTTCGGGTCACGCGCCACTGGTCCCCGAGAGGGTCCAAACCGCGCCGGGTAATTGGCTGTACCCGCGCCGGTTCCATCCGCTCGTTTCAACCCCGGACAGGCCCCGTGAAATCAACCGGCGCCACGCAGAATTCGCTCAAACACCTCCAGCGTTTTCTCCGTAAACAGGTCCATGTTCTCAACGCGGTCTGACAGCCCCGTCTCGAGCGTTTCGGTATGTTCCGATGGCCCTGTCACAGCTATGCAGGTGTGACCAGCGTCGTCGCCGTAGCGGTTTCCCGTTGGCCCGGCGGCGCCCGTCTCCGCCAGCCCCCATGTTGTGCCCAGCCGCTCACGCGCCGCTTTAGCGCACAGGAGTGCGAACGGCTCGCTGCTTGACCGCACGCCGGGGTGATCGTCCAGGTTGATCCGGGCAAACGCATCGCGCGCCGCGCCCGTATAGATCACCATGCCGCCCATGAAATAAGCCGACGCGCCCGGCACAGCGAGCAGAGCCGCCGACACCAGCCCTCCAGACGAAGACTCGGAGACTCCAATCGTCTCCCCGCGCTCCTTCAACATCGTGCTTATCGATTCAGCCAGGTCGGCAATCCGTGTCATGTCATGTTCCTTGCGTACTGGACGCCCGGGAGTGTCCCGGACAACTTCGGGACATCGAGGCCGATCCTCGCAGGCCGGGCGACGCCAGATTGTATGGTCTAACGGGCGTGGAATATCGACCCCGGCACACGTCCGTTCCCCGGCTCATGGCAAAGTGGCGGGGCCGGGATACGCCGCCTTACGAGCAGTCCATCGCCCGAAATACCAGCGCCCGATATCCGGCATCACCGGCTGACGTGTTCCGTACTTGCCCGAGTCGCACCTCTTTCCGAAAGCCGCCGCACGTGCGCCATGTTCACCGTCCGCGTTGTATCATCCCGCCGAACCTAAAAACGCGCCTCGCATAGCGCGCCACTGGACGTTAACCGGCCCGGCCGCTGCCGGAACGGTATATCCGTACCTGAACAGACCTCAAAATCGCCCTCGCCTGCGCCCATCGCACAACAAGGAGACTGAATACATGCCCACACGCCCGATTACCGCCAACGCTTCCCGGGTGATGGTGGAGCAGCTCGTCGCATCCGGCGTGAAGTACGTCTTCTACAACTCCGGATCCCGTGAGG
>JADFRU010000324.1:0-2789 GCA_022561115.1 Chloroflexota bacterium
GGGAGGGGCTACGGGTCTCCTGGTCCAGCGAACGAAGGTTCGGACCCACGAGGTCGGCCAGTCGTGCGATGGCGGACGGTGACGCCTGGACGCCTTCCGACATCACTCGTGATCGGATCCAGTCCTGCACAGCGCGGCCCCGGGGCGTTGCAAACAGGGTCACGTCCACCGGGCCGGCTGGCTGAAGGGTGCGAAGGCCCGCGCCATTGTCCTTTAACCTCCCGCCGGGACCGGTGGGAAAGGTATCTACGAAGATCAACTCCGTGCTCTGGGGCAGCCCGGAGAGACGCTCGCCGAAAGTATTCCACCCGGTAGAAGACATCTGGGCGGCATCGCTGCCACCCCGCTGCCGCCCGGCATTGGGCGTGTCCAGACGCCGCAGGAGTCCACGGACGAGGACCAGTCGCCGGTCAGCCAGGAACGGCACGGTACGCGCCGCCGCCTCCACCTCGCCGGGCCTGAAGTTCCGGCCCTCAAACTCAACGGTATTGGACTCTGCCGCTCCCTCACCGAGAGACGCCCGGAACTGGCGCACAGCTTCGCTGATGCTGAACTCATCGTCGCCATGAAGTACGCGGATCAATGGAAACGGCCAGAAACTTGAGCGCCGGAAACGGGGGCCCGGGGCTGCAACCCGTACCCGGATGAGTCGTTGCCGTGTTTACCCCGGGTCACGTTCAGATAAACTGGGAGACAGACTTTCTTGTAGTCGCCAGATTGTGACCGGCCAACTTTTCGTTCCATGCGTGCATTCCCGATTCTCCGGTACCTCTCCCTCATCATGCCCGCCCTCCGGCTGGCATGGGCGTTGTTTCGGGATCGCAGGGTGGGCGCGGTTATCAAGCTGTTGCCGATCATGGCGGTGATCTACGTAATATCGCCGCTGGATGTCCTGCCGGACATCATACCGGTGGTCGGTTGGGTGGACGACCTGATCGTGGCGGGCGGGCTTCTGTTGCTGTTCTTCGTTCTGGCTCCGCGCGGGGTCGTGTTTGAACACCTGCGCAAGTCGAAAATCCAGGAAGAACCGCCGGAGGAACCTCCTGACTCCATCGAGGGAACGTTCCGATACATGGACGAGGATCAACCCCGGTAACCACCAGCGACGACCCATGCGGTCCTGTAACAGCCGGGAGCGCTGGTTCCCACTTCCCGGGGCGATCGCGGAGGATTGAACGCGGCGACGGCGCGCGATCGAGAGGCGCCAACCCCCGAAACAAACCCAACCGGAGCGGCTACGGGACATAAGAAGCCCGGGCCGCACGATTCCGGGACGAAAAGACAAAAAAAGAGGTAGTGCACGCGAAATGCGGATCGGGATCATCGGACTGCCGGCGAGCGGCAAAACAACTCTCTTCAACGCCCTGACGCGCGGACGGGCTGAAACCGGGTTCGGAAGCGGTCGCGGGGCCAACATCGGCGTTGCGCACGTACCGGATGACCGGCTTGACGCTCTTACCGAGATGTACAAACCCAGGCGCACCGTTCCCGCAGAGGTCACATACGTAGACCTGCCGGGGCCCGCCGACTACGACGGGCCGAAGGGCGGGATGTTCGCCGGGGAGGCGCTGACGCAGTTGCAGACGGTTGACGCCGTACTCGTGGTGGTCCGCGCGTTCGAGGATGCGTCGGTACCGCACGTAAAAAGTTCTACCGACTGGCGGCGTGACATCGACGATATCGGGTTCGATCTGCTTTTCGCCGATATCGCCCTGCTGGACCGCCGCATAGAGCGAATTACGAAGGAGACCAAGGGCGCCGGCCAGGCTGAGCGCACCCGGCTCGCCGGTAATATCGAGGCCCTTCGCGGCCTGCAGGCGGAGCTTGAGGACGGCACGCCGCTGCGGGCAAGAGCCTTTACGGAACAGGAACGCCAGGCCGTGCGGGACACCTTCCTGCTCTCCGCCCTGCCCTTCCTCGTCGCCGTGAATATCGGAGAGGCCGATATCCCGAACTCAGACCGGATAACGGCAGAGTCGGTGGAGAAAGTGGGGGCCAAGCGTTCCGGCGCCGTCGCCATCTGCGCTCAACTTGAAGCCGAGCTGGCCGGGATGGATGCCGAAGAAGAGGCGGAGTTCCGGGAGTCGATGGAAGCCGGGGAGTCCGGTCTGACCCGGATCATCACGCTGTCCTATGACGTACTCGGCCTGATTTCGTTCCTGACGGTTGGCGAGGACGAGGTTCGGGCATGGACCGTTGAACGTGACACCCCTGCCGCCGTTGCAGCGGGCCGCATACACTCGGACATTGAGCGCGGCTTCATCCGCGGGGAAGTGGTCGCGTACGATGATCTTATCGAATGCGGCAGCCAGTCGGAGGCGCGCACGCGAGGGCTGCTTCGATCCGAGGGCAGGGACTACCTGATGCAGGACGGTGACACGGTCAACTTCCTGTTTTCGGTCTGAAGGAAAATATACAGCCGCCGGATATCGCATCCCGGGGCGCGAGCGCCCGGCGTGGTTACGTGTTGCGATCCCTGGCGATCGCGGGAGTTGAGACCAGATGGCCCCTGAGGAACTGGGACAGATCGAAAAACCTGACGCCGCGTCGGCGATCGGCAAACGCAATGATCGGGACCAGTGCCGCAAGCGCGCTGCCCTTTCTGGAGGCCAAGAAGCATATGTTTCTGATAACTGTAGCCATGTGAAATCCGATTCTCGTGGGACGGGACGGCAGAGGTGCGACGCCTTTTGTTGCTATCCGGCGTCTGGAAGTAGTTTTACCCCCATGAATAGAGGATAGCTGCCAGACAACATGGAAATCGAAGGATAATGGGACGGGGTGGGTTT
>JADFRU010000325.1:0-2786 GCA_022561115.1 Chloroflexota bacterium
GTAGGGATTTCTGGCGGAACTCATTCGTTCATATTCGTTCCGGTCGTTCAGGAGAGTCTCGGTCGCAGAAACGATGACGTCTGTATCCACGCCGACCAGCCTCGCGCATCCCGCATCCACGCCCTCAGGCCGCTCCGTGACACGCCGCATCACCAGCACCGGTTTATCGAGCGAAGGCGCCTCCTCCTGTACCCCGCCGGAGTCGGTCAGTATCACGTGTGAGTTGGAGAGGAGCCACACGAACCCGAGGTACGGGGGCGGCTCAAAGAGATAGACGCGCTCCGCTCCGCCCAGGATTCGGTAGACCGGCTCTCTTACGTTCGGGTTGAGATGCACCGGGTATGCGAGCCGGACGTTCTTGTTTCGCTCAACGATCTGCAACAGCGCCGTGCAGATCGCTTCGAAGTCTGGACCGAAACTCTCGCGTCTGTGTCCGGTCACAAGAAGCAGCGGTCCGTCCCCACCGTCCCGGATGGCCTGTGGGATGGCGGCGAGTTGGGACTCCACGAATGTATCGCCGGGCGACGCTGTTTCAAGCCTGTTTTTCGCCCATAAGAGCGCGTCCACCACGGTGTTGCCGGTCATTTGAATCCGGTCGGCAGGTACGCCCTCCGCCAACAGGTTGTCCCGGGCGCCTTCGGTCGGAGCGAAGTGAATATCGGCCAGCGTTCCGATCAGTTTCCGGTTCAGCTCTTCCGGGAACGGGCTGTACTTGTCGCCCGTACGCAACCCCGCTTCCACATGCCCTACGGGGACCCGGGCGTAGTACGCAGAGAGTGCGCCGGTGAGCGCCGTTGTCGTGTCTCCCTGTACCAGGACGATGTCCGGACGAGCCTCGTCCAGCACGGGCGCGAGGGACTGGATGAGACGTGCCGTCAGCGCGGGCAGGTCCTGGCCCTCACGCATCAGGTCCAGGTCCCAGCGTGGCTCGATCTCGAACACGTTCAGCACCTGGTCCAGCATCTGCCGGTGCTGGCCCGTGACACACACCATGCCCTCAAGTGAGGATCGCCGGTCAATCTCGTGGACAATCGGCGCTAACTTGATGGCTTCCGGGCGGGTGCCCAGGATAAACAGGACCCTTTTCACGATGCGGGATCGGTGTCGGGGAGGGTCAGTCTGTCCAGGTTGACCTCCATCGGCTGAGAAGAGCGCAACGACTCCTCGACCAGCAGCGTTACGAGGGAAGTTAGCAGCAACTGCTCTAACGGTATCGGCGACGGCTCCCCCTCTTTGATCGCCCGGACCATGGCGGCGAACTCCGCACGGTGCCCCTTGTCGCCGTGGCCGTTGAAAACCTTCGAGCTCTTCTCGCCGAAAAGTTCGTACTGGCGGTAATCGTCCAGGCTCGCGCTTCGTCCACCGCCCATCACCTCAAGGTACTCCTTGGGTTGTGAGTTAGCGCCGAGCGCGGAGTATGCGATCGACCCGCGTGACCCGTCCGCGAAGTCGATCGTGATCAGGACGTTGTCGTCCGGCAGCACGCGGGAACCGTCCGTCGGGAGCCGTGTCGCGTGGACACGCGTCGGAACGGAACCTGCGAGGTACTGCAACAGGTCTACGAAATGGCACGCTTCGCCGAGGATCCGGCCGCCGCCTTCCACCGGGTCATGGACCCAGGAATCGGGAGGTATGAACCCGGCGTTGACCCGTTGATGCAGCATCAGTGGCGTGCCGGCATCGTTAAAAAAATCCTTGATCGCTACCACCGCAGGTGCGAATCGGCGGTTGAAACCGACCATCAGAAGCCCGGGTGACGAGTCGGCGGCGTCAGCGATATCTGCCAGGCGCTCGAACGAAAGCGCCAGCGGTTTCTCGACGAGGACGTGTTTGCCGGCGCGCAATGCGGCGGCAGCGACCTCGCCGTTGAGATTGTGCCTTCCGGCCGATATCACGAGGTCTATCTCCGGGTCGTCAAGAATCTCCCTGTAGTCGGACGTCGCGTAGTCAGCGTTGAATCGATCAGCAACGTCTCGGGCGGACGCGCCCCCGGCGCTGGCCGTAGCCCGCAGGCGCGCTCCGGAGAGGTCGCCCAGCGCAGGGAGGATGGTGCCACGGGCGAAGTTGCCGACCCCGATCAGCCCGATGTTGAGGACGCCGGTATGTTTGCCGTTTGCGCGTGGACGCAGATCGACGCGACGAGCCAGGTGCTCCGGCCTTTCCGGGTATTCGAGCACGACGCCGAGGAAGCGCTCTCCGTCCGGATTGTCGACGACCAGCCTGTAGGCATCGGTCGCATTGTCCACCGTGAAGGTGTGGGTGACGAGCGCTCCGATGTCTACGCGGCCGGTGCCGACCAGCCGCAGAAACTCTGCCATGTTGCGTTGTTCAGTCCAGCGCGCGTACGGCAACGGGTAGTCGATGCCGTGTTCTTCGTACGACGGGTCGTAACGGCCGGGACCGTACGACCTTGAAATGCGCACATCGAGCTCTTTCGGGTAGTAAATCCGTCTCGGCACGTCCAGCCCGACATCGCCAACGACCGACACGCGGCCACGCTCCCGCAGCAGGCCGCCCGCGAGCGTGATCGGTTCGCTCGTCTTCGTGGCGGCGGTGATGATTGCTGCGTCAATCCCTTCCGGCGCGAGCCGGTAAGCGATCTGCTCCAGGTCGTCCCGTCCGATCACCCCGGCGGCTTCGATCCCACGCGAGCCCGCCATCTCAACCTTCTCGGCATCGATGTCAACGCCCATAATCGGGAAGCCGTAGGCGCGCAGGATCTGCACCGTGATCTGGCCGAGGAGTCCCAGCCCGCTCACGACCACGGTCTCCCCCGGCGTCACCTC
>JADFRU010000326.1:0-2778 GCA_022561115.1 Chloroflexota bacterium
GCCGCCCTGGTATTACACCCTTCCGGGGACCGGCCGCAGGTTATCGGCTGAGGAAATGGACGCTCTTGTCCGGGGCCTGGAGGTAACGCTCGCCGCATCCGGATATCCGCAGGAAGGTGGCGAGAAACGTAACGGAGAGGATAGGGAGGACGATGATGACGACTGAGCCCTGTCCGGTGTCGCGCACATACGAACGATTCGAGAACCTCAGGACGCGGCCGAGAGCCTCATGACCCGGAGCGAGCGCGCGATCAACAGATTTCAGACCTGACTGGTTCCCTGCCTACTCCCTGTCGCGCTGCAACACCCGTCCTGCCACGGCGCCCAGCCTTGCCACCATCTCCGGGTCACGCGCATCCGGCGCTGTTATCAACGCCGTATCCAGTGCGCGATCACATCCGGCCGGGCAGGCGTCCACCCGGCCCTGCAGCTCCGGCACAGCCCGCCGTGCGAGGGCGGCGGCCTTCCTGGCGTTCTTTGACAACACCCTGATCACCATCTCCACCGTCACCGAGTCATGGTCCGGGTGCCAGGTGTCGTAATCGGTCACCATCGCCACCGTTGCGTAGCAGATCTCCGCCTCGCGGGCCAACTTCGCCTCCGGCATATTGGTCATGCCGATCACGTCGCATCCCCATGAGCGGTACAGGTTGGATTCCGCCAGCGTGGAGAACTGCGGCCCCTCGATGGCGATATAAGTGCCCCCGCTGCGGACGTCCATGTCCCGGCCGGACGCGGCGGTGCGCAGCGCATCCCCCAGGCGGGAGCACACCGGGTTGGCGATCGCGACATGGGCGGCCAGGCCCTCCCCGAAGAAGCTCTTTTCGCGGGCGAAGGTCCGGTCGATGAACTGGTCCACGATCACGAACGACCCCGGGGGCAGGTCCTCCCGGAGCGAGCCGACGGCGCTGAACGACAGGATGTCGGTCACACCGGCTCGCTTCATCGCATCGATGTTGGCGCGGTAGTTGATCTGGGTCGGCGGGATCCGGTGGCCGCGGCCGTGACGCGGCAGGAACACGATGCGGACACCGTCTATCTCGCCGAACAACAGCTCGTCCGACGGCTCGCCGAACGTCGACTCAACACGCACCCACTCGGCCCCGGACAGGCCTTCCATCTCGTACAGGCCGCTCCCGCCGATCATCCCGATAAGCGGTCCTTCGTTGTGCTTGTTCTGGCTCATTCGCATCATTTCCTGCTCGCCGTTCCGGACCGGACGGCGTCAAGCGATTCCCGGCCTGCTTCCGGCTGGGCCTATTGCCGCCTGACCGGGGTTGTGCATGATATTGCCCGGCGGCGCTCACCGCTCGCCAACCCGATGATGCAACCATACCCGGCGCGTAACACCACGGAACCAACGGTCCGGCCCGCGCCGGGTCATGGCCCCGTCGTGGTCCTCATCCCGGCGCTGAGGTTGCGGAGCGTGGCGCAGCGGCTGGCGCTTCTGGTGGGGCTGTTCATCGCGACCCTGTCGGGCGCGACGATCGGCTACGTCTTGATAGAGGACCTGGGGTGGCTTGACGCGGCCTATATGTCGGTCATCACCGTATCGACCGTCGGGTTTGAAGAGGTTCAGCCGCTCAGCGACGCTGGCCGGATATTCACTATCGTCGTGATCCTGGGCGGCGTCGGCGCGCTCGCGTTTGCCGCCACCACGATCGGCCAGTTAATACTCTCCGGGGAACTGAGGGGTGCTCTTGCATCGAGACGCATGGATCGCAAACTTCACTCACTGACCGGCCACCACATCGTCGCCGGCTATGGCAGGACGGGCACCGAGACAGCCGCCCAGTTGCTGCGGGACGGTCTCGATGTCGTAATCGTGGAACTGGATCCGGCAAGGGCGGCCCGTGTGGCCGAAAACGGGAACTTCACCGTCCTCTGCGGCGACGCCGGAGATGACGATGTGCTGCGCGAGGCCGGGATCGAGCGGGCGCGTGGCTTGATCGCCTGCGTCAACCCGGAATCCGCCAACCTGATGGTCGTGCTTTCAGCCCGCGCTCTCAACCCGGATGTCCACATCGTGGCGCGCTCCGATACAGACGAGACGCGACCGAAGTTGATCACGGCGGGCGCGAATCGTGTCCTCTCCTTGCACAACCTGACCGGCCGCCGCCTGGCGCATATGTCGGTGATACCAACGGTCGTGGATTTCCTTGACATGGTGCTCCACGATGACGGCATGGAGATGTGGTTGGAGGATTTCACCGTGGAGGTGGAGAGCCATGCGGACGGGCTTTCTATCCGTGACATGGCGGTGCAGGACCCGGTTGGCGCGAGCATCCTGGGGTTGCGGCAAATGGATGGTGAGCTACGGGCGTCGCCATCGCCGGACACGGTGCTCGGCCCGGGCGATATCGTGGTCGCCCTGGGCACACGGGAGCAGCTCGCCAGCCTGGAGCGGCTGTTGACGGCCGCGGAGTAGTCGTTGATTAATCGTGAGAGTGACGGCGAGGGCAACCCGTCATTCCCGAGTAGGCGGGAATCTAGCCCGCGTGCGGCAACGGTACCGGACACTCAACCTGTCACGATGGTGCGACCTGAAGGTTCCAACGAACGCTGTCCAAGCGTTTTCTGGCTTCCCGTCTGCACGGGAATGACGTGTAATTTAACGATGCGACCACACTTAGCGGTGATCCTCCTCAGGAAGGAGCGCCCGGCCTTACATGCTGATGTCTGAATGGTTGCCGGTGACGGCTCTCCGGCGGGACCGGAATCAGGAATCATGCGTCCCGGGGGGGGAAGAGAGCCTGCCCTGAGCCTGCCGAAGGATCT
>JADFRU010000327.1:0-2769 GCA_022561115.1 Chloroflexota bacterium
CCGGAGTTTGCCGTTGATCAGGTCTCCGTCCACAGAGTCACCGGCGTCAGAAGCGAGGGCGTTGCGCCGCTTTTTCGGACGAAGAAGCAGGGCGTGGAGGGTTCCGTCTGCGCGCTTCTCTACGATGGCCTCGATCTGCGGCCCTTCTAGAAGCAGCGCCAGTCTCGGGTCGGCTGAGTCGGACGGCTTGTCGCGCAGGTCCGGGGCATCCGGGGCATCCCAGGTGTCCGGGGCGTCCGGGGTGTCTGACACGTACGTCAGGGACTCAAGTTCCTCGAATCCATCGAAGATCGTGTCTTCGGTGACCGCAACTACTGTCCGGCCGGTCCAGATGCCGGTTGCGCGCGGCGGGAATCCAAAGCCGAACTCAACGACCTTGGTGCCGGTGAATTTGGCCGTGAAGTAGTGGCCCAGTTCGTGAAAGATGACCAGCGGTCCCAGGACCAGCAGGAACATCAGGACGCCAAATATAAATGTGTCAGGAATCATGAGACTCAGATGGTGCGCCTATCAGGCGTCCTCGAACACTGGGACAACCGACCGAACGCGCTGCGCGGTTTCCGCCGCCGCCTCCATTATCTGGCGCAATGATGGCTCCATTATCGGCCGGTGATCCTTCAGGCCCTGTTCGATTACCGGGCCGATGTCCGTGAACCTGATCTGCCCGGCCAGGAACAGTTCAACCGCCGCCTCGTCCGCCCCTACAAGCGCAGCCCGCCACGTTCCGCCGCGGCGCGCAACGTTCAGGGCCAGGTTGAAGCAGGGGTAGAGCGATGTGTCCAGTTCAGCAAAGGTCAGGTTGCCGATCTCGACCGGGTTGAACCGGGGGAGGTTCGGGTTCTCGACGCGGTCCGGGTAGGTGAGCGCGCACTGTATGGGGTATCGCAAATCCGGCGGTCCCATTTGCGCTTTCACCGAGCCGTCCTGGAACTCAACCATCGAGTGGATGATGCTCTGCTTGTGCATCACCACGTCGATCTGCTCGTACGGCATGTCGAAAAGCCAGTGCGCCTCGATCACCTCAAGCGCCTTGTTGATCAGGGTCGCCGAATCGATGGTGATTTTCCGGCCCATCTGCCACGTCGGGTGTTCCAGCGCCTCTTCCGGGGTCACAGATTTGAGGCCGTCCCAGGATCGGTCCCGGAACGCCCCTCCGGACGCCGTGATGATCAGCCTTTTCGGCGGCTGAGCTTCGCCACGGATGCACTGCCATATTGCGGAAGGTTCACTGTCAACCGGGAGGATTTCGACGCCGCCATGCTTCGCTGCGTCCCGGAGGTATTCGCCGGCCATGACGACCAGTTCCTTGTTAGCCAGTGCGACGGGGATTCCGGCCCTGAGTGCGGCTATCGCCGGTTCCAGTGCGTCCGCGCCAGACATCGCAGCGACGACCAGGTCTACGTCGTTCAGGGTCGCAAGCTCGATCAGTGAGGCCGGACGGCAGTCAACGCAGTCCTCCGGCTCGCGTCCGTCCGCGGCATAGTAGCGGAAGGGTTTGAACTCAGCGATCTGCGAGGCCAGGAGGTCCATGTTGCGGCCCGCCGCCAGGCCCAGGACCTGGAACCTGTCCGGAAAGGCGCGGATCACATCAAGTGTCTGTGTCCCGACCGACCCGGTGGAGCCGAGCAGCACAACGCGCTTGGGGGATCGTTTCAAGTGGCGCTCCATTCGGAGACCCAGTATACGATGATGAGGTTGGGCATCAGAGAGTCCAGACGGTCCAGTACTCCGCCGTGGCCTGGTATCAGAAATCCGGAGTCTTTCACCCCGGCGTGCCGTTTGAGTATGGATTCCCCCAGGTCGCCAAGCGTGCCAGCGACCGCCATGACCATTCCAAGTACGATGGCCATGCCGGACGCGATCTCAAGATCAAACACAGCATCGATCGCCACGGCGGCAGCGGCGCCGCCCAGCAAACCGCCGACCGCGCCCTCCCACGTCTTGGCGGGGCTGATTCGCGGGGCGAGCCTGTGCCGGCCGATCGCCATCCCGACCAGCATCGCAGCGGAGTCCGCAGCGAAGGTCACGATGAGCACGAGTATCAGCCATTGTGCGCCATCGTCCGCGGATCGCATGATGGGCGCGTGGGCAAGAGCGATTCCGACGTACGGCCCGGCCGCGATGGCGTAGAGAAACGCCCGCCGCCGGCCGGTTACGAGCATGGCAAGGGCCGGTACGAACCCGATACCAAACGCGGCCAGCAGCGCCGACCACCCGGCCAGGTCTTCTGCGATGAGCCACCCTGAAACCACGAACGCAACGGGCCAACCCCAGAAGATCGGGCGGAGCCAGCGTTGTGGGCTGGTGGTGCGCGCCCGGGCCATGCCGGCCAGTTCCCACCCGCCGATGCCCGCGACGATTAGGACGAGCGCGGCGACGGCCGGGGTTCCCAGCCAGAGGATCCCGAGCAGCGCGGGGATGGCCACGGCCGCTGTAGCCAGCCGAAGCATCATCCGCGGAGTGGCGCCAGCGTGACGATGGCGCGTGGCGCGCTCAACCGTTCGGCTCCACGCCACCGAAGCGGCGTTTCCGAAGCCGGTACGCGTCCAGGGCGCGGTCGACTTCGTCGCCGTCGAAATCGGGCCACTGCACCGGGGTGGAATAGAACTCGGCGTAGGCGGATTGCCATAGCAGGAAGTTGGAGATACGAAACTCGCCGCCGGTCCGGATGACGAGGTCCGGGTCCGGTGTGCTGTCGGTGGCCAGGTAACGGGCGATGAGCCGGTCATCCACATCGTCCGGCGACACCCCGTCAGCGATGATGCTTTG
>JADFRU010000328.1:0-2759 GCA_022561115.1 Chloroflexota bacterium
CGGCACTATCGGGACCTCGCCACCGCCGCGCCCCCCGTAAGGGCCGTCGGACGCAGGCACCTCGATCAGCTCCGTGTGGATACGCGGGAGATCGAGAGCCGTCGGCATGCGGTAGTCGAGCAGGCTCGGGTTCGTCATCCGGCCGTCCTCGTTGTACACGTACGCCTCGTGGAGCGCCCATCCGATTCCCTGCGCCACACCGCCCTGGATCTGGCCCTCGACGCCGTCCCTGTTGATGGCCTTGCCGACATCCTCAAACGCCGTGTAGTTCAGTATCTGGACCTTGCCGGTGTCCTCATCGACCTCCACGTCAGCGACGTGCGCCGTGAACGCAGGGGCAGGTTCCATGCCGCTCGCTGTGCCGGTGACGCTGATCACTCCCGCGCCTCGCACACTTGCACCGGCCAGGTCGCTCAGCGTGACCTCGCGGCCGGGGATGTCTCGCGCCGTGAATACGCCTTCCCGGTAGTCGATAACTTCCGGGGTCACTTCAAGCGTGTCCGCTGCGCGCGCCCGGAGGATCTCGATTGCGCTACGGCAGGCGTTATGGACTGCGGCGCCGGTCACGTACGTCACCCTGCTTCCGCCCGACCCATCGGTGTATCCGACCGTGTCTGTATCGCCCATCTCCACGTGAACGGCCTCCGCCGGGATCTCGAACTCGTCGGCCGTGATCTGGGTAAACGCCGTTCGAGCGCCGCTGAGGTCGACCGATCCTATGACGACGGATATCGAGCCGTCTGCCTGCACCGTCAGGGAGCAGGAAGAAGTGTTTGTCCCTCCACGCCAGTATCCGAGCCCCAGCCCGCGCCCCACTTTGCCACCGGAACGCGGAGCCGGCAGGTCCGAGGTCCACGCCGGGTGCTTCTTGACCGACTCAAGAACGGTGTCGAGGCCGATGCGGTTGAACATGAGGTCGTTCGGCCCGCGATCCCCGGTCCGGGGACCGTTCTTCTGCCGGAACTCCAACTTGTCCATGCCGAGCTTCTCGGCGATTTCATCCATTACCGATTCAACGGCGAACGTGATCGGCGGGCCGCCCGGCGCCCTGTACGCCGCAACCTTCGGGCGGTTCGTAACTACGTCGTATCCGATGATTCGCAGGTTCGGGGTTTTGTAGGGGCTGAACCCGACCAGCGTGCCGCCCGCGAGCGGTGAGCCGGGGAGCGCGCCCGCGTTGTAGATCATGCGGGCGTCGATGGCCGTGATTACGCCGTCTTTCGTGGCGCCCACTTTGACGGCCGTGGTTGTTTTCACGCCGGGCCCGGTCGCCCGGAGCACTTCGTCACGGCTCAACACGGTGCGAACAGGCCGTCCGCTCTTCTTTGAAAGCCCGGCGGAAATCGGGGCCAGCCGCAACGCGCTCTTGGCGCCGAACCCGCCGCCGACCTCCATCGGAATGACCTTCAAGAAGTTGAGCGGTTCGCCGAGGAACGTAGCCAGTTGCGCCCTGAGACCGAAGATGCCCTGGGTGTCCGCCCAGATCGTCAGCCTGTCCGGACGCCACCACGCCGTCTCGGCTTCCGGCTCGATGTAGCCCTGGTGCACCGACTCTGTCTTGAAGCTGTGTTCCACGATGACGTCGGCGTCCCTGAACCCCTGCTCAACGTCCCCGCGCCCCATCTCAAGATGGAGGGCGACGTTAGAGGGTTTTTCCGGGGTATCGTCAAGGCCGGATGTGAACAGGTCATCGTGCAGTAGCGGTGCGTCCGGGGACATCGCCTCAACTTCGTCAAGGACGTGCGGCAGAACCTCGTACTCGACCTTTATCAGGCCGATCGCACGGTCCGCGATCGCCGTGGAGGTGGCGGCGACAGCGGCCACCGGGTGACCCTCGAACAGGACCTTTTCACGAGCTATCACCAGTCGGCTGATCCGGTACAGGTCAAGGCGAAGCGCGCCGATGGGAACCGTCGTACCCGGGGGAAGCAATGGGAAGTCGGCCCCGGTAATCACGGCGCTGACTCCCGGCAACGCCTCGGCGGCGGATGTGTCGATGCTGATGATGCGGGCGTGCGCGTGCGGGCTTCGCAGAATCTTTCCGGCCAGCATGCCGGGGAGGTGGATGTCCGCCCCGAACCGGGCACGGCCGGTCACCTTGTCGACCCCATCGATCTTCGGGTATGCCGTGCCGATCACAGGGGTACGGCTTGCGATATCGACCATTCGTGACTTCCTCGTGAATAGTTCAAAGCGGCCCCGGGTGTTTGGCCCCCGGTGCGTTATCTGGCGGGGTCTGGATGACGCCCCATTGTTTCGTCGCGGGGCGTCACGGCGTTAGGTTACTACGGGCCGATACCCATCGCCGGGCCAAGCACATCCAGGTACTTCATGGCTGACCCTGTTACGAGCAGCAGGACACGCTCGTCCCGGCTCACCGTCCCTGAGTCGATCAACTTCCTGAGCGCAGCGACAAGCGCCCCGCCCTCCGGCGCAGCGAAAACGCCCTGCAACGAAGCAAGGTCTTTCACGCCCTGGACCATCTCGTCATCCGTGACCGTCAGCGCCGTCCCCCTGCTCTCTCGAACGGCATCGAGCACCAGGTAATCACCGATCGCCACGGGAACCCGCATACCTGCGGCCAGCGTGTGCGGGTTCTCGAAGAGTTGAGCGTGACGTTCCCCGGCTTCAAACGCTTTGACAAGTGGCGCACAGCCCTCGGCCTGCACCACCACCATCCGGGGTCTGTCCGAACCGATCCAGCCCATGCGCTCCATCTCATCGAACGCTTTCCACATGCCGACGATGCCGGTGCCCCC
>JADFRU010000023.1:0-10798 GCA_022561115.1 Chloroflexota bacterium
AAGCTCCTCAAAACATCAAGGGCCCTTAAGGTTTCCTCAGTGGTTGGTATGTTCGGCATAGTACTTGCCCTCAACTTTATGAGGATTAAGTATATACGCGATCTGAGGTTCTGACCACCCTCAGAGAGAGGGATTTAAGGTTATTTTTTTTGGTTCCAGCGTGCTTTTGCAGCTTTTTTAGCGATTGCCGTTCGCTGCTCCTTGGTCAACTTCGCCGCCCGCGCAGGCCCGCCCTTCAGCCCGCCGCGCCTACCTAGTGCGGCAGCGGCCTTGCTGATCTCGTCGCGAGTGTCCTCGGCTTCCGGCGCATCTTCGCTCGTCGCCTCGTCTACGATGGACTTGGCTAGCTCGTTGATGTCTACCGGGCGCTTGCGTGTTCGGTCAGGCATACCCCGAGTCTATCATCGGGGCGCAACTTCAAACTGACCCACTACCCGAATTTTGCCGACGTACCGTTATCGGGCTTGCTGCGCGAACATGACCTGCACGGACGCGCGCTGCGTGTCACGTGATCGGAGATAACGCTTGGCTGACCAAACCGGTGGCGCGCAAGAACGCCGTCAAGGCGTTTTTTACGGCTGGTACATCGTCGGGGCGCTGTTCTTCGCCACCTTCGTCGGGGTCGGAGCGCGGCTGGGCTTCGGCGTATTCGTCGAGGTGTGGGAAGAGGATTTCGGCGTTTCGGTCGGCACGGTGTCTCTCGCCGCCGGCCTGGGCTGGACCGTCAACGGACTGGTGCAGCCCTTTTTTGGCCGCCTGACCGACGCGATCGGCGGCCGGCGCGTCCTCACGTTCAGCCTGCTGGCGATGGGTCTCGGCACCCTGGCGGTCGCCGCCGCACCGAACGTTTACGTGCTGATCGCCGTGTACGGGTTCCTCGTCTCCGCCGCGGCGGGCGGGGTGTTCCCGACTCCGGCCAGTTCCGTAATCGTCCGATGGTTCCAGAGAAAACGCGGCACGGCGATGAGCCTGGTGGCGTTCGGCGGCTCCGTCGGCGGGCTGGTAATGGTCCCGTTTGCGGCCTACCTGTTGATAATTGCTGACTGGCGGACGGCGTGGCTTGTGATGGGCGGCATCATGCTGCTGCTCGGGCTGCCGTTGCTGATGGCGATAGTCCGGAGCGACCCCGCCGACATGGGCCTGCGACCGGACGGTGACGACGAACCCGTAGACGAGCCAGCGACGGGGCGCGGAGAGCCGGTCACGGTGCGCGTCGCGCCGCTCGCCACAACCCACTGGCGTGAGTCGTACCGTTCCGCCCCGATGTGGCAGCTATCGCTGTCTTACGCGGTCTGCGGCGTAACGACGGCGGTCATGGCGGTGCACTTCGTGAGGTGGGCCTCAACCGAGGACATCTCTGCGGGGACGGCGGCGCTGGCGTTCGGGCTGTTGATGGCGATCAACGGCGCCGGGCTGCTGGTCATCGGGGCGATCTCGGACCGGATGCAGCGCAAGAACCTGCTGGGGATCGTGTACATCGTCCGGGGAGTGGGCTTCCTGGCGATAATCGTTTTGCCGGGGGTTCCGGCGCTGTGGGCGTTCGCCGTGATAGGCGGGATGTCGTGGCTGGCGACGGTGCCGCTTACGACCTCCCTCGCCGCAGACGTCTATGGTCTCCGAAACGTCGGAATATTGAACGGCCTGATCATGATGGCCCACCAGCTTGCCGGTGGGCTTGCGGTGATCGCCGCGGGGTTCGTATTCGACATCTGGGGCACGTACGATCCGGTTTTCGCGGCGTCAGCGATCCTACTGGCGGCGGCCGGGCTGATCAGCTTCGCCATCCGGGAGCGAAAGTACTCGGTTCGATACCAGACGTCTCAACCCGTGGTTTCCATCGCGGCGGCGACAGCGTCCAGCGGGGATTAGGCAGGCGTCATGGGGATCACGGACACCCTGGCCTCGTCAGCGGGTCTGTTGCTCCACTCGGATTATCTCGATCCGACGCTCCTCGACTGGATCAGGCACAAGATCGACGACGTCTTCGGGCTGGGCCCGGAGACGATCGTGGCGGTGTTCGGATTGATGGTGATCGCGTTCCCGATCGGGCTGATGGCGCTTGCGTTGCGGCGAAGCAGACGTAACCGGGCCAACCGGTTGTAGAAGGCGTCCCCCCGCCGGGCTGACCGCCCCCGAACCCCCTCCTGATTCAGGAGGGGGCCGCCTGGAGCCTCCTCCGCGGCAGGGAGTAGGGTCACGCTTCCCCGGGAACCTCTGAACCCGGGCTCACCGGCCCCCAATCGCCGCGCCGTGCCCCCGTCAACGCCTCTTCCAGCTCAATAGCGGCGATAGACGGTCCAGGATGATGTCTATCTCCTCGTGGTCGATGGCGTCCATCACGCGCCGGGACGGGATGCGCATCGTTGTCGAGGCGATCACCCCGCGCTTGTAGAGGATGGCCTTGTAGGCGCCTGCGCCGTAGAGCGATTCAAACGTTATCGCCGGGAGGATCTGCTGGTACAGATCGCGCGCTTCCTCCGTGACGATCTGAACGCCGTGCTCGTCTTTTCCGCCCCGCTCAAGCGCGTCCCATACAGCAACAGCGGCGTCGGTGATCTGGCAACCGGGCATTGACCCGCATGAACCGCGGCGGTACTCGTCAAGGATGTACCGCCCTCCGACACCACCCATGACGCCCTTGCAGGAATCGCCCGCCCCTTCCAGCACGGCGCTGATCACGTGGCCGGGAGGCATCGATTCTTCTTTGAGGTACTGGATCATGGGAACCTCTTTGAGGAGTCGAATGATCACATCGTTCGGTATTACGGTACCGGCGGGTGGCGTGTGGTTCTGGATGAAGAGAGGGATGGAAATCGCCTCGCCCACGGCGCGGTAATGCTCCTCCATCTGGGCTGCGCCTGCGACACGGGGCGGTGGAAGCACCATCACCGCGTCCGCGCCCGCCTCCTGCGCGGCGAGGGAGCGCGCGATGGCGTGCTGCGGTGACACGCCGGTGGTCCCGGCTACGAACGGCACGGCGCCGTCCGTCACCTCCACCCCGACCCGCACAACCTCGTCGCGTTCATCGTCCGTGAGGGTGAAGAACTCGCTCGCATTTACGGGCATGACGATGCCGTGCGCGCCCGCCTCCACGCAGAACTCCACGCAACTGCGAAGACTTGCCCAGTCGATCGAGCCGTCCTCATGGAACGGGGTGACGGGGATGGTGAAAACTCCGCGCCATGGGGCGTTAGTCATCGGCATTTGCTACTCCGTAAATGTGCGTCATGTGTACGCCGCGGGCGGTCATAAATGACCCTCAAGAAAACCGGGCGGCGGTCATTCTGGTGGGCGGTCCGGGACGTGTCCAGCGGCCAATGACATGGGGAACATCCTGCACCGTCCCGGAACCCGGTTACAATCCGGCCTCACAAAAGCACCCGCAAGTCCACCGGCGGTCCCGGGCAAGGGTAGCCCCACGAACGGGGCTTCTCCCTCACCCAGTCCTCTCCCGGCGGGAGGGGGCAAAATTGAATCGGTTTCCGGATCACCACACAGGAGCACCCCATGCCCGACACGATGCGCGCCGCCCTCGATGACGGCAAAGGTACGGTGAGTGTCCACGAGGTTCCGCTGCCGGAGCGGTTCCCCGGCTCAGCGCTGGTGGCGATAAAACAGGTCGGCATTTGCGGCTCAGACCTTCACATGAACAACGAGCGCGCGGACCCGCAGACGCTCCCGTCCGGGCACGAGCCCGCCGGGGAGGTCATTGAAGTGCCACCCGGCGAGGTGCGAATCCGGCCCGGAGACCGGGTGGCGATCGAGACTATCGGCTCAGGCAAGGCGTGTGAGCAGTGCTACTTCTGCCGCACGGGCCAGTACAGGCATTGCCTCGAAAAGGCGACCGAGTCCGGAGGCGCGTTCGCTGACTACATGACGCGTACGCCCCTCGGCCTGCACCGGCTGGCGGACAACCTGTCCTGGGAAGAGGGCGCGCTGGTGGAGCCGCTGGCGGTCTCGGTTCACGCCGTGCGTTGGGGCGGCCTCCGCGGCGGCGATACCGTGGCGGTGGTGGGCTCGGCGACGATCGGCCTTGCGGCTATCGCAGCGGCGCGATCACTCGGAGCGCGCAAGATCGTGGCATCTGCCCGCTACCCGCAGCAGAAAGAGATGGCGGAACGCTGCGGAGCGGACCTCGTCGTGGGGAGCGAGCCGGGTTAACTGGAGGACGCAGCGCGGTCTATCACGGACGGCCTTGGTGCGGACGTCACGATCGAGACTGTCGGCGGGAACTCGATGACCCCGCTTGAGACGGCGTGTGACACGACGCGATCACAGGGCACGGTGATCGTCGTGGGCGGGTTTCGCGGCACACTGCCGTACGCGTTCCTGCCGCCCATGCTGAGCGAGCTGACCTTCAAGCTCTCATCCTGTTACGGAATCGTCGACGGCAAGCACGACTACGACGTCGCGATTCATCTCTTGTCCCGGAAAGACACCGGGTTCAACGACATCGTGACCCACACGGTGTCGCTTGAGGAGATCGAAAAAGGCTTCGACCTGGCTTACGACAAGAACAGCGGATCGATCAAGGTCCACGTAGCCGTCTGAACCTGTCTGAACGCCGGGGAACAGCTCGCAGAACGCCCGGCAGACAGGCCTGCCCGCATCGGCTAAAACCGCCGCTTCAGCGCTAGATTCACACGTGCTGCCACCCTGCGCGATGGCTTCCACGCGGTTGGTCATCGGCCGGCCGGCTGAGCTAACCGTCTCACCCCCCCTGTCCGTGCGGTTCAGCAAACCATGACCTAGCGGAATGACGTGCGTGTGCGTTCCCGGCCGATATTTGCTGTAAGTGGGCTGTGTGCTCCGCAGTTCCACTTTCCGCCGTGCCGCCGTGGGTCATTCGTGGCCCGCGGCGGCCAAAGGCACCTCTCGGAACGTCCCGGGAGGTGTGCGGAAAAAGCTGTGGGGTGATGGAACTGCACCGGGATCGCGCCGCAAGGATCGGCTCCGGTGAGCCGGATGGTTCACGACTGAACCCGGCGGCGAAAGGGAGATGCGACCCGAGGCCCTCCCTCCGCCCGGCCACACGCTGCACAGTCAGGAGTACATCCCGGACGGCGGACCGTTTCCGGGGAGTAAGCGGACCCCTGAAGTGAGAGGGAAATGGAATATGACCATGATCGAGGAGACAAAGGTGATCCCGTTCGGTACGGCTCCCGGAGAGTCCCCCGGAGAGTCCCCCGATGAGTCCAGGGGATCATCTCTGGAGCAGGCTGAATACGATTCTGACCGGGGCAAGATTCTCGAGTTCGGGATGATCACGCGGAGCGCAGTAACGGCACGTGCCGGCAGCCCTGCTGTATCCGTCATCGTCGTGACGAATGACGATGAAATGCGAACACTGCTGACACGGCAGCTTGATGGCTCGTTTGGAGTTGAGCTGCTGGCGGCGACAGACGACCCGATCATGGCCGTCGCGTTCGCCCAGGGTATGGCTCCGGAAGTGGCGATCATCGAGATCGACGAGAGTCACGAGCAGCTCTGGATCAAGGCTGCACACGCTATCCGGGAGGCCAGCCCGGAAACCGGGATCGTCGTGATCGCAAACGACACCGAAACCGAGTACATAGAGAACAAGATCAGCCGGGATGCCGGCGGTTGGTCCTACCTGCTTCGCGAGAACGCAAAAAATACAGACTCGCTAATGCGTGCGATTGACGGCGCTGCATGGGGCCTCGTCACGATCGACCCGGCCGTGTACGACGCCGGTGCAACGGTGCTTTACGGGTTGACCAGCGCTGAGCAACAGACGCTGAGGCTGATGTCGCTCGGGTACACGGACGGCGCTATCTCCGACCGGATGAAGATCGATGTCGACGCCGTGAACGACACACAGCAGACGCTTTACGACAAGTTGTCTATCGAGCCTAACGCTGGCGTTGACCGGCGGGTGCGGGCCGTTATGACCTACCACCTGGCGATGCGATTCGCACAGAGTGGGCCGCCACCGAACGAGATCGCCTGAGCGCGGGAAGTCACGGACAGATAGGTACAGGTCAGACATGACTACAAGAGCAGCATATCTACCGGTAGGCGGCATCCGGATTGGATCCGGCGCCGCCGCAACCGTCCTCATCACGGTACTTGCCGCGCTTACCGCAGTTCTTTTGCTGGCGGCGCGCGGCGGTGATGGCGATGTGGGCCGGTACGAGACCAGCCTTGCGCCGGTGATAGAGCGCAACAACGGCGTCGTCGCGGACTGGAACCAGTTCGTAGAGGGTCACAACGCCACCGCAGTGTTCTCCCTCGGGGCGTACGACGCGCAGGCGGCCGAGGCGAACGCAGATGTAAACGCGATCGTCGCCGAGATGGAAGCCGTCCTCGTGCAGTGGGCAGGGATTGTGCCGCCACTGAGCCGCGCCGAGCCACACGCCCTGGTGCTGGAGGCGATGCAGCTAACGCTGGAAGGCGTCACCGGCGTCGCCGCGTATTTCGAGGCGTCGATATCCGGTGAAGGCGACTACTCGCAGGCGCAGCTTTCGCTGGCGATGATCGATGAGGCATCCGTTTACTGGGCGCAGGCGAAATCTTTCGAGGGCTAACTCCGCCGTAAGCTCTCAATCGCTGGGAGAAGGCCTCCACCGTACCGGCGGAAGCACTCCGATCCCTCTCCGGCCCGCCCAACGTGGGTGGCCTGATATCCCGGCGACAACAGGGACGCCCCAGTAAGGGCGTCCCTGTCGCGTCCGGCGCGTTTTCACCCGGCCCTAAGGTTCACGGGGTTCACGGAGTTCACCGGCGCCTGAAACATCTTTGAAACACTCGCGCGCTAGGATCGAGTCTGACCCGAGATAGTAATGGGTTCACCCGCCCGCCGCCGGAACCGGTGTGGCGGTGCGGACCGGGGCTATATCATTCCGACCGAGCAGTGGGTGGACATTGACCGCTCGACTGACAGGACGGCAGATTTCTGACTGGAGACAGGGATGCCCTACAAAGCTGAATACATCTGGATAGACGGCACCCTGCCGACAGCCAAGATGCGGTCCAAGACAAAAGTCTTGAGCGATGGCGCAGATCCTGATATCTGGGGATTTGACGGATCAAGCACCCAGCAGGCGACGGGCAACAACTCGGACGTCGTGCTCAATCCCGTGCTGGTGCTGCCGGACCCGATTCGCGGCGGAGATCACAAGCTGGTGATGTGCGAGACGCTGTTGACGGACCTTACCCCGCACCCGAGCAACACGCGGGCCGCATGCGTCGCCGCCTCAGAAAAATACGCCTCTTTCGAGATGTGGTTCGGCATCGAGCAGGAATACACGTACTTTGACGGCGTAAAGCCGCTGGGCTGGCCGAAGGACGGGTTCCCGGCGCCCCAGGGCGGTTACTACTGCGGAGTCGGCGCAGATGAGGTGTTCGGTCGCGATATCGTTGAGGACCACATGGACGCCTGCATGGAGGCCGGGATCCACATCTCCGGGATCAACGCAGAGGTCATGCCCGGCCAGTGGGAGTTCCAGATCGGGCCGGTGGGATCGCCACTTGCCGCAGACGAGTTGTGGCTGGCGCGCTGGCTCCTGTACCGGATCGCAGAAAATTATGACGTGTCTGCCACGCTCGACCCGAAGCCGGTCAAGGGCGACTGGAACGGCGCCGGAGCGCACACAAACTTCTCCACGAAACAGATGCGCGAGAGTTACGCGCCCTGCATCGCAGCGGCCGAGGCTCTGGGGACCAACGTGGACCTCCACATTAAGAACTACGGCGACCGCATCGAGGAACGCCTGACCGGGGAGCACGAGACGCAGCGGTACGACCAGTACTCGTTCGGAGAGTCCGACCGCGGCGCATCGGTCCGCATCCCCTGGCAGGTGGTGAAGGACCAGAAGGGCTATATCGAGGACCGCCGCCCGAACGCCAACTGCGACCCGTACGTTGTGACCCGGCTCATCATCGAGACTGTGTGTGGCGCGGCCAGCAGTTAGAACCGCTCCCGGAAATTAGAACGGACACCGGAAACGGCGGCGCCTTGCGGCGTCGCCGTTCTTTGTTGCATGCGCCCCGCCGTTCCGGGCCGGTTCCAGGTTTGTTTCGGGTCATACGCCCCCTGCCATGACACCGTCAGGGGTACAATTCGCCCGGTTTCACGAACGGGTTGTTCATGACTCCGTAACGCCTGTAACACGGGCCGGACCGGCGCTCCGCGCTCCGTAATCCGCCGGACGGCCCTGCTTCTCCAACCGATTTCATCGATAGGACCCTGACTTGAAGCTCACAAATCCTGAACTGATTCGCAGCATTACCAGTGAGTGGAAGGGGGAGCGGGACCGCAGCGGCCGCCCTCTTGTGGACGCGGATATTCTCCGGCGCATGGAGGCGGTGACGAGCGAGGAGGCGTGGGGCGTTCTCCGGCGTCACGACTATCACCACAACTTCGCCGGGGATTTTCACATCCTGCACCCGGAGCGAATCCTGGTCGGCCGGGCGGTCACGTGCCGCTTTGTGCCAACACGGCCGGACCTGAATAACGCGATCGAGCGCACCGGTGTGAGCGAGAGTCGTGTCGGCGGCCAGAACTCGTGGGTGATCGACGAGCTTGTCGAGGACGATGTGATCGTCGTCGACCTGTTCGGAAAGGTGTATGACGGCACGTTCGCCGGGGATAACCTCTCGACGGCAATCCGCGTGAGCACGAAGCGCGGGATGGTGATCGACGGCGGGTTGCGCGACACGCAGCGGATCGTTGAGATGGAGAACTTCAACGCATTTATCAGGGGCATGGACCCTTCCGCGATCAACGACGTGTCTATGCCGGACATCAACGGCATAATCCGCATCGGCCTGGCGACCTGCCTCCCCGGGGACGTGGTGCTGGGGACGATGGAGGGTGTGATGTTCATCCCGCCGCACCTCGCGGAGGAGGTGGTCACGAGCTCGGAGAACGTCCGTCTGCGTGACGAGTTCGGCCAGCAGAGGATCGCCGAGGGTGTGTACACGCCGGGCGAGGTTGACCGGACGTTCTCGGAGGAGATGGAGCGGGATTTCGAGGGATGGGCGGCGAATCGCTCAGAGTCCAGAGGCTGAAAAGAGAGGTTGATTATGCCGGCAGTTCATGATCGCGGCGGTTGGCCGACGGACGAGCCGATCGATCGCCAGGAGCACGAATGGGCGGACTGGGAGCGACAGACGCAATCGCTCCGGACGGTGCTGGACCAGAAGGGCATGATGAACGTGGACGAGTTGCGCCGTGGGATCGAGTCGATCGACCCCGGCGAGTACGAGTCGACAACCTACTTTGAGCGCTGGTCTGCCAGCATCGAGATGAACCTGGTGGAGAAGGGCGTGCTCACCACCGAGGAGATCGACGAACGGGCAGCGGCGTTGCGAGACCGCTGGGGCCAACCGGAGTGAGCGCCGCGACGATGCCCGGGCTCTTATTCTCGCCGGGCGACCGCGTCCTGGTACGGGACGAAACGCCGCCGCATCACCATCGGACGCCCTGGTACGTCAAGGCGCGGCGGGGCGTCGTGCTGGAGTTCATCGGCTTGTACCTGGACTCCGAGACGCGCGCGCACGGCGGTTCAGGGCTGCCGGAGCTGCCGATGTATCGCGTGGAGTTCGATCAAACGGAACTGTGGCCGGAGTACGCAGAGTCGCCGGGCGACAAGCTGTGGGTTGACCTGTACGAACACTGGCTGGAGCGCGCCTGAAGCTGGCCTGAAAACCCCCTGAAGATCGGCAACGACCGGCAACGGCCAGAAGGATGATTTGATGAGCGAAGGCAAAGACCGGGGCGGGTTTTACGACACCGGATGGCAGCCCGCCGGCGACGTGCATCGTGACGAAGACGGCCGGCCGCACGATCACCCCGGGCTGCAGGAAGATGTGGTCCTGGGTGTCCGGGCGTCCCGGGCGCTGGCGATGCACGAGTTGCTGGTCGAAAAGGGCGTCATCGGCGGGCACGACGTCGACGATGCGATAGAGCTCTGGAGCGAGCGCGTTCCTTCCAACGGAGCGACGCTCGTGGCGAAGGCATGGGTCGACCCGGAGTTCAAGGCCCGGCTGCTCGAGCATCCGAAGGAGACGGTGGTCGAGAGCGGGTTCGTTCCGGAACACAACGCAGACATCATCGTGCTGGAGAACACTTCCACGGTGCAGCACATGGTGGTGTGCACGCTCTGCTCCTGCTACCCGACCGCCCTGCTCGGACCGCCGCCCGACTGGTACAAGAGTTTTTCCTACAGGTCTCGCGCCGTGACGGAGCCGCGGGCGGTGATGTCCGAGTTCGGGTTGGAGCTTGAAGAAGACGTGGAGGTGCGGGTGGTGGACAGCAACTCGGAACTCAGGTTTCTCGTGCTCCCGCGCCGGCCGGCCGGCACCGAGGGTTGGAGCGAGGAGCGGCTGGCCACACTGGTGACGCGCGACAGCATGATCGGCGTATCAGCCCCGCTATCGCCGGACTCGGTCCAAAATTGAGCGATAAGGCCCGGCTCAAATGACCGTCGCTTTGCGACCGATGACCGGGGCCGACCTGGCACGCGCCGCGGGCTTGTTTGTAGAGCGACACCGGGAACGGCGGGCGGCGAATCCGCTTTACCCCGACAGCCTGGATTCCACAGCAACCGTTGAGGCTCTTCTCGAGGGGTGGCTTTCAACCGGCGAGGGGATCGTCGCCGAGCAAAGCGGGGATCTCGCCGGGTACCTGGTGGGCCGCGCGATAAGCGGTCTCGGCGGGGTCCAGATGTCTTTCATGCCCGAGTGGGCGCACGCGACGCGGGCCGACGCCGGTGCGGCGACATTTTCCACCTTGTACAGGGAGTGGTGCCGATTACCCGGGCGGCGCGAAACG
>JADFRU010000329.1:0-2737 GCA_022561115.1 Chloroflexota bacterium
AGCTGGGAGATGGTTGACGCGGACAAACTGCGCATCACACTGCGGCCGGACGTGACGTGGCAGCGGATAGCGCCTCTTGACGGGCGATCCCTGCTGGCGTCGGACGTTGCCTTCAGCCTGGAGCGTCAACGAGCGCCCGGGAGCCCCAACGGAGACCTGCTGACCGGGATCGGCGCGATCACGGCGGTCGACGACAGGACTCTCGATCTGGAGATCGACGGCCTGGACGCCGACCTTCTGCTCAATCTCGCGGATGGCCGGACGCGCGTGGTCGCGCCGGAGGCCGTCGCGGTGAACGGGGACCTGCTACGAGGGCCGAACGTTGGCAGCGGACCATGGATCTGGATAGAGACCACGACGGTGACCGCCGCGTATGACCGGAACCCGGACTACTTTGAGCCGGGCCTCCCCGGACTGGACGGGTTGCAGATTTCGTTCATACCGAACGCCAGCACCAGGATCGCCGCGTTCCGCACCGGCCTGCTGGACATTACAGACGCATCGTCCAGCGAGGTGACACGTGCGCTTCGATCATTCCCGGGGGTGACGCTGAAGTCGGTCCTCAATTCCGGGACCGGGGCCGAGATAGCCCTCAACACAGCGGTGGCGCCGTTCGACTCGCGCCTGTTCCGGCAGGCGGTGTTCCGGGCGATGGACCCGTGGAGCGACCTGGAAGACGTGTGGGAGGGAAACGGGGCGGTGACGCTGGGCATCCCCAGCCCGCGCGCCTCGTGGCTGCTCAGTGAGGACGCCATGCGGACGGCGTTCGCCGATTCTGAACGGGCGGTCGAGCTGGTATCGGAATCGGGCGTCGAGCCGGCCGGGCCGATCGAGATAACGGTCGGGCAGTTCGGGGATGCGTATCTGCTCCAGGCCCGGCGTGTGGCGGAGGCGCTCGCAACGCTCGGTTTCGATAGCACGATCCGCGAGGTGACGACGCGTGACTTCGCGGACCGCGTGTGGATCGGCGGCGAGTACCAGGTGTTCGTGGGCGCGCAGGCGCCGGTTGACGGCGTGAGTGGCGACCTGTTCTCGGTCCATCACTCCGCCGGTCTGTGGAATACGACGGGATTCGCGTCGGGGGAGCTCGACGCCCTTATCGAGCTCCAGTCGAGACAGTTGGACCCGGCGGAGCGCATGCGCACGCTGTTGGACGCGCAGTTCCGGATCCTCGAAGGCGCTCACCGGTTCACGGTGTCGGCGCGGGTGACCAACTGGCTGGCGCACGAGTGGGTCGGAGGGTTCGACCCGGACCCGAGACGCGGCGAGAACACCTGGCTGTCTCGGATCACGCTCTCCGATCGCCCGGAGACATAGCGCGGCCTATCCGCCGTTCCCTAACCGGCGTTCAAGGATTTCCACTTCTTGAACTCGGCGATGGTGTCGTCGTCCGGCGGGTAGTACCTGCCCGGAGACAGGTTCTCCCTGTCAATCCGGGCGCGGATCCACTCCTCCATCTCGTCGTACTCGATCGCCTTCCGGGCGATGTCCGCAGCGACCTCGCGCGGGATCACCACCACGCCGTCGTCGTCCGCGTGGAGGTAGTCCCCCGGCTGCACCAGCACGCCGTCCACGTTCACCGTGCCGTTGGTCTCGAACGGAAAGCCGAACGTGGTCCCGAGGTTGGACGTCTGGTCCAACCCGAAAAATGCCGGCCCGTAGTCCTTGACCACGTGCATGTCGCGCACGCCGCCGTCGCAGATCAGACCGGAGATGCCGCGTTGCTTCAACCGCAGGAACTTCACGTCCCCGCCTATCGACATCCGCTTGTCGCGCATCGACTCCATAACGATCACGTCGCCCGGGCCGGCCTCCTCGAACGCGGCGTACTCCGGCGACTCTTCTCCGGCGGGCTTCTTCGCCTCAACGTCTGCCCGGAACGGGACGAATCGAACCGTCACCGCCCGGCCGACCAGGCGCCGCCCCGGTGTGAGGTTCCGGATATTTGGCATGTACATGTAGTGCGGAGCGAAGCCGTTACGGGCGAGCACGTCCAGCACGGCCGTCGAGTTGATAGCCATCAAGCCGTCGACAAGCTCCCGGGTGAGGGCCGGAGCGGGAGTCGGCGGATGATTCGGCATGCTGGGTCCTTGAATTGGCTTGAATCCGGCCCCTGGCGCGGCCCGTGTGAGCGACCGGGGGGGCGCGATCGGTGAAACGTTGTCGGACGGGAAGCCGGGATTATACGGCCGGGGCTCCCGGCAGGACCGTCGGCGGGTCCTGGGTCCCCGTCAAGCCGACGCGAAACGGGAGACGAACGCCAATAGGGAGCAAGCGAAAGCGGTGATCGGGTTAACTTACTCGGCCGCAAACCAGTCCCAGTACCTGGTGGCCTGCGCCACGGACACCTCGATGTCCTCCTCCAGGAGATAGCGCTCCGCCACCAGCGCCTCGCCCGCCGCCCGCACGCGTTCCAGGTACACGTCTCTGGAGGCGTATCGCTCCTCGATAGACAGCCGCGGGTCCCCGGTCACCTTCCGTTCGGCCTGTGTCGCTGCGAACGGAATCGTCCCGCCGCCGAACACCAGGAGTTGCGTCGCGCCGCCTATTGCGGGATGTCGAAGCGTCCAGCCCGTCGTCGCAGCGATCGGCACGGCGACCTCCGGCAATGTCACCCCGGCGATCTCGTTACCGTCGGCGTTTACCGCCGACACCAGCGATCCGAACACCTTGCCGACACGGGGCGGAAAGGTTGTTACCTGCTCGCGAGTCTCCAACAGCCCGCAGTCCCGTCGAC
>JADFRU010000024.1:0-10626 GCA_022561115.1 Chloroflexota bacterium
CAAGGACGGTCACCGTCTGCGTAGCAGTGGTCCTGTCGGCCACGTTAACGCTCACGGTTTCGCCGGCCCCCGTCGGGACACAGTCCACCCGGTAGCCATCGACGATAGCGCCAGACTCGGGAAGAACTGAACTATCGTCTGCTATGGTCCAGTTAACTTGGATGCTTGTCGGACTCGACGCGCTCGCGGACACCTCTGTCGGCAATTCGGACGCATCAGCCCATGGATTGGCCGATGTCGCGACCATGACGGCGATCAGCCCCAGAGCGAAGATACCCAGTATCCAGCGCTTCGGGACGACGGATCCAACGGATCCCAGCATCGGCTTCCTCCTGCGATCGGCGAGCATGTTTAACAAATACGTAAACGGCATGTTTACGCAGGCCCCGAGAGTATCAGTACGACACTCCCGTGGTCGATTTTCGGGTGTCAGCTAAGGGCACACAGAACCCGGACGCGAGTAGTTCGCGAACGAGGTCACGATACACTACGACTTTTCGCGCAGTCAAGGTACGGAGGACCCTCCTAAAGACTAGAAATCCGCGTCTGATTCAGCTCCGGCCCGGCGCCATCACCAACTCTTGAACCGCTTCCAGCCCGTCATTGCTTCGAGAGGCTCCGTACGACCGGACTCATCCCACGCCGGCGCCGACTGCCGATACAATCCTTGCCGTCCGTTACGGGTCTTCGCCCATCTGTCACGGAGTTACCTGTTTCCGGATAGCGTTTATCGATTTTCATGCGGGGCGAACGGGGGAAACTGTCTTGGATCTGGGCATCAAGGGGAGAAACGCACTTATCACCGGCGGAAGCCGCGGCCTGGGACGTCAATCGGCGCTCTCACTTGCACGTGAGGGTGTCAACGTGGCGATCTGCGCTCGCGGTCAGGAACGCCTTGACGAGACGGCCGCCGAGCTCCGCTCATCCGGGGTAAAGGTAGTTGCCATCAGCGCCGACATCTCAACGCGGGATGCGCCCGCGTCTGTATTTGCGCAGGCGGAGTCTGCGCTTGGCACGATCGATATTCTGGTCAATAACGTCGGCGGAAGCCTCGGCACGTCCAATACGCTCGACACATCTGAAGATGATTTCCAGGCGGTTTTTGACGTAAACCTGTGGGCGTCCGTGCGGCTGATGAAGCTCGCCGCGCCCGGGATGCGCGAGCGCGGCTGGGGCCGCATCGTGAACATCGCATCAATCTGGGGCCGTGAATACGGCGGCAGCGCGCCCTACATGGCGTCAAAGGCCAGCCTGATCGCCGTGACAAAACACCTCGCGCTGCAACTCGCCCCGGACGGAATCTGTGTCAACAGCATCGCTCCCGGCTCGATCGAGTTTCCCGGCGGCGGCTGGGAACGATTCAGGAACTCCAACTCGGAAGAGGATGTCGCTGAGTTCATCAAGTGGGGGCTGCCCGCAGGCAAATTCGGTTATCCAGAGCCGGTGGGGGACACGGTGGCGTTCCTGTCGTCCGAGAATGCGAGCTGGATCATGGGAGCCTGCATCAACGTAGACGGCGGGCAATCCAGGAGTCTCTTCTAGCCAGGGTGGACTCGGACGCAAACCGCGTCCAAGCCCGATTTGCGCTCACGCCACAGACGGCGGCAATCCATGATTGACGTCCAACACCTGCTCGGCCCAGTGCGCCGCCCGCAACGCCCCGGCATCGTCCCATGCGGCGGACACGAACTGGACGCCCATCGGCAGCCCATCGCCGCTGAGACCGGTCGGGATGCTCACCTCGGGCGTCCCTGCATTGGTCCACGGGGTCTGGAAAATCGGGTCGCCCGTGCTGGAAAGATCACGCGGCGCTGGAGAAGGCGTTGAGGCCATTACGATGGCGTCGAATCCTGAAAGCGCCGCGTGCAGCTCATCATGGAACTGTTGACGCATGCGTTGCCCGTTCACGTAGGCGCTCACCGGGAAAAGGGATGCGGCTTCTATGGATGCCCGGATACCGGGGGAATAGTCATCCGGCTGCCGGGCAAACGTTTCCCGGTGCGCGACAGCGGCCTCGGCGTAGTGAACAACAAGGTGGGCCTCGTGCAGCCCTTCGAACGACGCCGGGAGCCGGAACTCTTCGATACGCGCCCCTGCGTTAGCGAGTCGATCCGCTACCGCCCTGGTGTGCGAGACGATTTCCGGCGTCGCACGGTCGTTGAAATACTCTCCGACCAGCCCTATACGCGGCCGCCAGTTATCCGGCGCCCTGTACGTGTCACCGACCGGCCCGCCGGGCGCGTTCCGTGTGGACGGGTCCTGCGGGTCAAGGCCCGAGGCCACGTCCAGCATCGCTGCGCAGTCAGCGACGCTTCTCGCCATCCATCCCACGGTGTCGAACGACCAGCTCAGCGGGTAAACGCCGAATCTGGACACACGACCGAATGTTGGCTTGAAGCCGACTATCCCGTTGTACGCGGCAGGCCTGCATATCGAACCGGCGGTCTGGGAACCCGTCGCGATCGAGCACATCCGTGACGCGACCGCCGCCGCTGAACCGCTGCTGGATCCTCCGGGGGTGTGCTCGTGGTTCCAGGGGTTCCGCGTTCGCGGCGGATCGCCACTTGCGAACTCGGTAGAGACAGTTTTCCCGAGCACCACCATGCCGGCCGCACGCATCCTTGCGATGGAGGTCGCGTCGTGGTCTGGAACGAAATCCCGGTAGATCTTTGACGACATCGTCGTGCGCAGCCCGGCTGTGTAGTAAATGTCTTTCACCCCGAACGGCACGCCGTGAAGCGGCCCCCGGATTCCGACCGAAGCGATCTCTTCATCGGCCAGGCGCGCCTCGCCAAGCGCTGCGTCCGGGTCGATCGTCTCCCATGCGAGCAGCCCGGGCTCCAATCGCTTGATGCGCGCCAGCAGGGCATCGACTAACTCGACGGCGGATATCCGTCTTTCCGCGATCGCCCGCCCGGACTCGAGGGCCGTCATTTCGTGGAGTTCGGTCACGATGGTTCTCCATCTGTGTCACGTTCCGGCCCGTGCAGGTAGAACGCCGGGAACTCAGACGGCGAAAAGACATGCCTGTCGACTGACCATGCCGCACGAGCAAATCTCTCGATAGTCGTCTCTGCTTCGCTGGCACGCGATTCACCCCACCGGGACACAAACGCTGATCGAAACCGATCCGTGAATTCCTGTTCTGATTCCGACGGGCGCGGACCGTCCACCATATCGCTGCTCTCCCTCTGCTGTCTGGCGGGTGATGTTACTTGATGGACTCAGGAATCGAGAGGAAATAAAAAGACCCCGGGGTGATGCCCCGGGGTCTTTCTGGTCCGTTAACGAGTCAGGTCAGGAAATTTCAACGGCAGCGCCCGCTGCTTCGAGCTTGGTCTTGCTCTCGTCGGCCTCGTCCTTGGACACGGCCTCCTTGACGTTGGTAGGAGCGCTCTCGACAAGGTCCTTGGCCTCTTTCAGACCCAGCGGCGTGAGCTCGCGGACGGCTTTGATGACCGCGATCTTGTTCGCACCGAAATCCTTCAACACGACGTTGAACTCGGTCTTCTCCTCTTCCGCCTCTGCCGCGCCACCGTCAACCGGGGCGGCCGCAACAGCCACGGGAGCTGCGGCGCTGACGCCGAACTCATCCTCAAGCGTCTTCACGAGGTCGGAAAGGTCCAGTACGGTCATTTCCTTGATGGCGGAAACCATCTCGTCTTTTGTCATCGCCATGTTGGTGTGTCCTCTTTGGTTCCGGTTTTCATATCCCGGGACGGGTGTGTGATTGCTGGGTGAAGGCGTGAACGGGTCCCGGCGGTCCGTGACGCCAACGTGTGGTTCTTACTCTGCCGGCTTATCTTCATCCGCCTCCCCGGTGTCTTCCGATTCTGGGGCCTCTGAGGCCGGTTCCCCTTCAGTGGCCGCCTCGGCGGTCGGCTCTTCGGCCTGCTCTGAAGTTGCTTCTTCCGTTGCTTCTTCTGGGGATCCCTTTTCCGGGGTATCAGACGGGGTGTCAGATTCTGAGGAAGCTTCCGCCTGGTCTGCCACGGCGGCGTTGCCGCCCTGGTCGATGTGCGCCATCAGGACCGTCACCAGGCCGCGTATGGTCCCGTTAAGTACGCCGACAAGGTTCGCGATCGGAGCGGTCATCTGGCCGAGCACCCTGGCAACGAGTTCTTCTCGGCCGGGCAGCGTCGCCAGGAACTTCACGCGATCGGCGTCGACGACCTGGCCTTCCACGTATGCGCCGTTGATCACCATTTCAAGCCGGTTCTGGCTGATGTGGTTAACAAGCGCCCTGGCGGGTCCGACCGGGTCATCCGTGCTCAGCACAAAACCCGTCGGACCGTTCACGATCTCGCCAATTTCAGGCCGGTCAATCGCTCTGGCAGCAATATTCACGAGCGTGTTCTTGGCGACGCGATAGGAGCCGCCGCCTTCGCGAACGGCCCGTCGCAGCGCCGACATCTCGGTGACGCTAAGGCCCCGGTAGTCGGTACTGATTATCAGTTTCGCTTCGCTGAGGATAGTTTTAAGTTCCTCTACCTCTGCGACGCTTTTGTCGGTCGGCATTCGTATCCCTTCGCGAGCATGGCTGCAAAAAAATAGCCCGGGCTGTAAACCCGGGCATCAGCAGCGCGGCCATGAGCTACGCAAATCTGGTGCCACCTGGGCAGGCGCTTCCGCCTTAAGCCCCCGGTCAGAACCCGGGGGCGCCTGCTGTCTACAGCGGCTGTTATTGATTGTCTTGAACTAGGTCGGCGAAGACTTCCTCAATTTGGACATTCGACACAGGAGAAACCTGCACATGACCTGTACAGATTGTAACCGTTAACGCTCGTCCGACGCGCCGCCGGTCTCGTCGATCTCAAGTTTCACCGGAGGCCCCATCGTTGAAGTCAACGTCGCTGACTTGATCAGATGACCCTTCATAGCTGAGGGCTTGGCCCGGACAATGGTGCTCACCACAGACTCCAGGTTTTCGAGCAACTGCTCTTCACTGAAGCTGACCTTGCCGACGCGAACGTGAATAATCGCATCCCGGTCCATGCGGATCTCGACACGTCCCTTTTTCACGTCATCGATCGCGCTGGCGACATCGCCCGGCTGCACCACGGTGCCTGTGCGCGGGTTCGGCATCAGTCCTTTACGGCCAAGATACCGGCCCAGCCGGCCGATCTTGCCCATCTGGTCCGGTGTCGCGATCGAGACATCGAAATCGGTCCAGCCGTTTTCGATCTTCTTGATGATCTCGTCGTCGGCGATGTAATCCGCTCCGGCCGCTTCCGCTGCACGCGCAGCTTCACCCTCCGCAAACACCATCACCCGGGTGACTTTGCCGGTCCCGTGCGGGAGAGGAGCCACCTCGCGGATCTGCTGTTCTGCGTGCCGCGGGTCGGCCCCGGTAGACACGTGGAGTTCCACCGTCTCGTCAAAATTCGCCGGGGCGAGACTCTTGACGAGCGCGACGGCGTCTTCTGCCGACCGGGCGACGTCACTCGTCTTAGCGGCGGCCGCCAAATATTTCTTTCCGTGTTTCGGCATCTATGAAATCTCCGGGCCGATTCTCACTCAAATGTTGAACTGGCGAAACTTGAAAATACCAGGCCTGATATGGCCCACGACAGAGGTTGAGCTAGTCCACCACCGTCAGGCCCATGCTTCGGGCGCTGCCTTCGATGATCTTCATTGCGCCTTCAATGTCGATCGCGTTCAGGTCCTTGACCTTCGCCTCCGCGATCTCCCTGACCTGGGCGCGGTTAACGCGTCCAACCGTCTCCAGCCCGGCCGTCCCGGAACCCTTGTTCACCCCGGCCGCTTTACGCAGCAGGTCGGACGCCGGCGGGCTCTTGGTCTCGAAGGTAAACGAACGGTCCGTGTACACCAGGATGGAGACCGGCACGATGCTGCCGGCCATCGACGCGGTGCGTTCGTTGTATTCCTTGACGAACTGCATGATGTTGACGCCGTGTTGTCCCAGCGCCGGTCCAACCGGCGGCGCAGGGGTAGCCTGACCGGCCGGGATTTGCAGTTTGATCACCGTCTGTACTTTTTTTGCCAATTCCTGTTACCCGCGCGCCGGTAAAGGCGCGAATTCCGTCGGTTGACGGGTCGTTACCCTTTTTGGATCTGCAAGAAGTCCAGTTCGACGGGCGTCTCTCTTCCGAAGAAGGACACCAGTACGCGTACCTTGCCCTGCTCTTCGAGCACGGCGTCCACGGTTCCCATGAAATCTGCGAACGGCCCGTCGGTAATGCGGACGCTATCGCCCTTCTCGAAACCGATGCGGACCTTCGGTTCCTCCGCCCTCATCTGGCGCAGAATTCGATCTACCTCTGACTGCTCAAGCGGTATCGGCTTGGGCCGGCGCTCCAGCTCGTCTTCGGCGGAGATGAACCCGGTCACGCCCGGCGTATTCCGGACGACGTACCAGGCTTCGTCATCCATCACCATCTGGATGAGCAGATACCCGGCGTACATTTTCCTCGCGACGGGACGGCGCTGGCCGTCCTTGATCTCGATCTCTTCCTCGGTCGGGACGATCACCTCAAAAATCTTGTCCTTGACGTCCATCGTCTCGATACGCTGTTCGAGATTCCGCTTAACCCGGTCTTCCTGACCGGAGTAAGTGTGGATGATGTACCAGCGACTGCTTTCGTCGACGATAGTCTTTGAATCGGAAGTCAGGGTTCAGCCTCCGATCAAGAACTTGGAGAGTTGCCCAAATCCATAGTCGATGGCGCCCAGGAAGACGCCGAAAAATGCGGAGACGATCAGGACGAGGATCGAGAGGCGCGTCGCCTCCTGGCGGGTCGGCCACGTGGTGCGCCGCAGTTCAGCGATCACCTCGATAAAAAACCGGAACACTCCGCCACGGGGGGCGGCGCCGGCTGTACGAATAGCACGCTGTGCGGGTTGCCTGCTCGCCATAAACGGCTCCTACCTGGTCTCGCGGTGCAGTTGGTGACTCCGGCAGCGGGGGCAGAACTTGTTCAGCTCCAGCCGCGCGGTGTTGTTACGCCGGTTTTTGGAGGTGTGATACCTCCGCTCCCGGCACTCCGTGCACGCCAGGGTTATCGATCCCCGGGGTCCGCCCTTCGCCATATGGCGGCCTCTCCATTACCTTCAGCCCCGTTGGACGGGGACTCAATCACGGTGGGACCGCGGTCATTCAACCGGACCCCACACACCGTTTGATTACGTTTAGGGGCGGCCGCCGGATTTGGCGGCACACCCCGCGTAATCGAAATTAGTCGTCGATGGAGATGAACACTCCGGAGCCGACGGTCCTGCCGCCCTCACGCACCGCGAACCGGAGCTCCTCTTCCAGCGCCACCGGGTACATCAGCTCGACATCCATCTCGATGTTGTCGCCGGGCATGACCATCTCGACGCCTTCCGGCAACTTGATTTCGCCGGTCACGTCCGTGGTTCGGATGTAGAACTGCGGCTTGTAGCCGGAGAAGAACGGCGTGTGACGGCCGCCCTCTTCCTTCGTCAGCACGTAAATCTGGGCCTTCGCCTTCTTGTGCGGCGTCAGACTACCGGGTGCTGCGAGCACCGCGCCACGGGTAACCTCATCACGGTCCACACCGCGAAGCAGGCAGCCGACGGCGTCACCGGGCAGGCCCTCTTCAAGTGTCTTATGGAACATCTCGACGCCGGTCACGGTCGTGGTCTCTGTTTCGCCGAAACCAACGATCTCGATGGTGTCGCCCATCACGACCTTGCCGCGCTCGATACGGCCCGTGACGACGGTGCCGCGGCCCTTGATGCCGAACACGTCTTCGACGGGCATCAGGAACGGCTGGTCGACCGGGCGGTGAGGGATCTCGATGTACTCGTCGACCGCCTTGGTCAACTCCATGATCGCCTTGGTCCACTTGTTGTCCGGGTCGTCAAAGTGCTCAAGCGCCTCGAGAGCGCTGACCTGGATCACCGGAACTTCGTCGCCCGGGAAGCCGTAGCTGGAGATAAGATCCCGAATCTCCATCTCCACGAGTTCCAGCAACTCAGGGTCGTCCATCATGTCAACCTTGTTCAGGGCGACAACGATGCGGGGAACGTTCACCTGGCGGGCCAGCAAGACGTGCTCGCGGGTCTGGAGCATCGGGCCGTCGGGCGCCGATACCACCAGGATCGCGCCGTCCATCTGGGCGGCTCCCGTGATCATGTTCTTGATGTAGTCGGCGTGGCCCGGGCAGTCCACGTGGGCGTAGTGACGGGTTTCCGTCTCGTACTCCACGTGCGTGATGGCGATCGTCACGCCACGCTCCCGCTCTTCGGGTGCGTTGTCGATCTGATCGAACGCCATCGCCTTAACCTTGTCGTTCTGCGTAGACAGAACGCTGGTAATGGCGGCGGTCAACGTGGTCTTGCCGTGGTCGACGTGGCCAATCGTGCCAACGTTTACGTGCGGCTTGCTGCGGTCAAATACTTCCTTGGCCATTTAACTCAAGTGCCTCCGGGCCATCGAGTGATGATCTGCTAACTGTTGTGTAACGAGGAGAGCTGGAGCCCACAACCAGGATTGAACTGGTGACCTCGTTCTTACCAAGAACGCGCTCTACCGCTGAGCTATGTGGGCCTCGCGACGAGGTGCGGAAAGCGCTCTCATAGACTGGTGCAGGGGGTAGGATTCGAACCTACGTAGCCGTTACGGCGGCAGATTTACAGTCTGCTGGATTTAACCACTCTCCCACCCCTGCGCCAAACGGTGATTCTAACATTAACACCGTACTACTGGCATCGGAAAGACGTAATTCGCAACGTCGTCGCGTTTACCGAATTCCCACCCCGACCGTTCAGAGAGTTTGGAGCCCCAGGGGGGATTCGAACCCACCGACCTGCCGATTACAAATCGGCTGCGCTACCACTGCGCCACTGGGGCACGTCGCCGGATCGATACAGGCGCCGATTAAGCCGGGGGTGGCCCGCCGTTGACGCCTGTCCCGCGTTGGCTTTATTGATGGTAGACAGCAGTACGATCAAGGGTCAAGCAATTCGTATCGAAGCCGCGCACCGGAATGAGCGAATTGATGGTTGAGCGAGACAACTGGGCTGAATGGCTTCTAGAAACTAGATTTGGCGGCGATCCCTCGGCGCGTCGTGCTGGCCTGAACTGGTTGGCGGGTGTAAGGGACAGGGTTCTTGACGGGGCGGCAATCAAAGACGGCGACGTCTTGCTCGATGTCGGCGCTGGAGAAGGGCTGATCGCCTTCGCCGCGCTTGACCGGGTGGGCCGCTCCGGGGGCGTGGTCTTCTCCGACATCTCGTCCGATCTGCTCAACCACGCGGCCGATCTCCTTGCCCGGGGCGGTGGTGACGTCCGTTGCTCGTTCGTTCAGGCTGATGCCCAGGGCCTTGAGGCGATCGATGACAGCACGGTCGACGTGCTGACCACCCGGTCGGTGCTGCTGTACCTGCGCGACAAACAACGGGCTGCGAACGCCTTCTGGCGCGTCCTTCGACCCGGAGGACGCGCCTCACTCTATGAACCGATCAACAAAGTAAACGCGGACGCTCGACGCCCGGGTGTGTTCCGTGGATACGCGCTGCCCGGCAACCCGGAACTGGCGGACCGCCTGACCGAGTTCTTCTACGCGCCCATCGGCACGATGATCGATTTCGACGAGCGCGATCTGATCGCGATGTTTGAGCGGGCCGGGTTTCGAGAGATCCGCGCGGAGCTGGAAATCAGGGTGCGGCGGCAGGAATCGAAGCGCTGGGACGTCTACCTGAACTCGTCGCCCAACCCCCTGGTCCCCACCCTTGGGGATGCCCTGGACCGGCTCTTTACTCCGCCGGAACGGTGCGCGTTCGAGGATGAGCTTCGCCCGAAAGTAGAAGCGGGGGACGGGTTCACGCACGAGGCCGACTTGTTCTTGCGCGCCGTCAAGCCGGAGTAACAGGGGTTGATCTCGTTTCAGACGCGGGCCCGCGCCTCGTCGCCGACGCGCCGCATGACCTCCGCAAGCGTCAGGCCGTGCTTGAGGGCGAGTGTTCGGCAGTCCTCGTACTCCGGCGCTATGCCGGCCACCTCGCCGTCCACCCGCTTGATCTTCACCCGCGCCTTGCCGAGCGTGGTGTCCACCTCCACGACCTCGCGATCCGCCGTGTAACGCTCGACCGCGCGCCGTCGTACGCCGAGTGTCGAAGTCTCACGCAGGATCACGTTGGCCGCGCTGTCGGCGTCGCCCTCGTTTACCAGGGCAGACAGCAACACGGCGGGCCGGTTCTTCTTCATCTGGATCGGCGTCATCCACACGTCCAGCGCGCCCGCCTCCAGGAGCCGTTCCTGGACATAGCCGAAAAGCTCCCCTCCCATGTCGTCGATGTTGGTCTCCAGCAAAGACAGTCCTGCGTTCGGCGATTGAGGTGCCGGGGCCGCCTGCGTCTCACCGAGCCACAACCCGAGCGCGTTCGGGTACTCCTCCGGGTCGCGGGAGCCCGCGCCGTATGCCATCGTGTCGACGCGCATTTCGACCGGTTCAAAGCTGGCGATCGAGGTGACGAGCGACGCGCCGGACGGCGTTACCGTCTCGCCCTTCGGCCCCCATTCGCTTGCCGAGCGTACCGGCGCTTTCGCCGCTGCGTAGATCTGCGCCGTGGCCGGAGCTCTGCCGGGGAGTCGCCCGTGGTCGGTCATCACGAACCCGGTCCCTGCGCGGTACGCGCCCG
>JADFRU010000330.1:0-2690 GCA_022561115.1 Chloroflexota bacterium
GCGAGCGGAGGATACATGACCGAACAGCGGAGTGTGGCGTTTTCTGCTGGCGTGGCCTGTTGAATCTGCGACCGGCCTGTGGAACGGGGCGGCAATGAGGATCGCTTGCTCTATGCGCTATGATCTGCCGATCTAACGACCATCGTTGGGTTAGCTACGACGACATCAGGCATATACAGGAGGTCCATGTATGCCAGCTGTTTCTGGACTTGGTCATGTGGGGATTCACGTCAACGACCTGATGGTCCAGCGAGATTTCTACTCTCGGGTCATGGGTCTCAAGATCGCCGACGAGGATCTTGAAACTCGAAAAATGGTGTTTTTCAGCGCCAACCCTGAAGAGGAACACCACGAGTTCGTGATCGTCGCAGGCCGAACCGCCCCCGAAGACACGGTGCTGATCAACCAGATCTCGTTCAAGGTGGACACGCTCTCGGAGTTGAAGGAGTTCTACACGCTGTTCCGCGACGAAGGGGTCCGCATCGACCGCACTGTGAGCCACGGCAACGCCTTCGGTATGTACGCACGGGACCCGGAAGGCAACACCATCGAGGTGTACTACAAGACCGGGTTCCCGGTTCCGCAACCTCATGCCGACGTTGTCGATTTTGACGACTCGGAAGAAGATTTGCTGTCCGCCGCCAGGGCGCTAATACCGGCGTCCTGAACGCCGTGTCCCGTGGTTGCGGGGCGAACAGTCTTGGCGATCAACTCGTTCTATCCGGGCCGGGGGTGATCGCGATCTATCGGGCGTGAACGGACGCGTGGAGCCACGTTCATGCCCGGCTGATGGCGCGCGGGATGTTTTGATCACCGACGCGGAACTAGATTCCCGGGGCCGCGTTTTAGCGTTCTTCGGTCGATGCGTTGTACGGCCACCGCGGTTCGCCCCGTTGTTGATGCAGGTTCGAGGCGTGGTCGAGGGCGACTAGTTGTTAGCCCGTAACGCAGCGTGGAGCGACCCGCTGCGGGTCACCGGAATCAGGTCTTCCGACCCATCAGCCAGTCGCTGTCTCTCGCCGGGCCGGTAAGCCAGCGATCCATCTGCTCCAAGCGGCCGGGTTTGTGCTCAACGCCGAGACCGCTCGTGAGGCGCGTCATGAAGGCGAAGAGGCAGGTGATCAACGTCGTAGAAAGTATCTCCTGTTCAGACAGGCCAGCTTCACGCAGGCTTTCGACGTCGCTCTCTTCCATCGAGTCCGGGTGAACGGTTAGTTTGCTCGCGTAGTCCAGCATGGCCCTGGTTTTCGGGTCCAGGTCCATCGAACGGTAGTCGTGCATTACGTGGCTGGCGTAGCCGGGGTCGCCGGACCGCTGACGGAGGAACCCTCCGTGGGCGACGGTTCAGTAGCGGCACTTGTTGATCACCGAGACGGTCGTCGCTATGGACTCTTCCTGCACCGGGGTCAGTGCCGAGCTTCCGAACGCAAGCTGTTGGTTGAGCTCCCGGACAGCCTGCATTGCGGACGGGTTGGCCGATATCACCGCCGTCGGGCTCGGCCCGAGGTCTTCATGTTGTATCCAGGCCACGTCGCTGCCTTTCACAAATCGTGGAGATCACGAGAATCGAGTTCCGGCAAGCTAACACGGAGGAGTTAACGCGTAGCTACGAAAGCCCGGGTAGGATCCTGGAAGGGGGCGAAGCGCGCGAAGGGCCTCGTGGGGCCGGAGTCAGGCCCCCGTTACCGGGGTCAGATCAAGGTATCGCTGGCGAAACGCCGCCGCCCAACCTGCAAGGGCCGGGATGTTATCGGCATCGGAGATGATGTCCTCGTAGTTGGCCACCCGCAACAGTGATCGCGGCTCCTCCAGCTGTCCCTCGAACCGCTTGACCGCGTTGAACAGACCGCGGTCGTCCTTGCATGCGAGCACCGCCACGTGCCCGGCCGTTCCTCGGTGTTTCGACGATTCATACGGGGCGGCTTGATAAGCGCCCGCCCGGAGCGTCGATGCCTGTCGCAGAAGTTGTCACCCGGCGTGAATGCACGGTCAGCCTTCTCCCACGTGTTCGCCCTCTCCGGCTGGAGGAGGGGTTTCCTGAAACAGGCTTACTGCCGAGGGGTTGAGCGGTCTAACCCTCAAGCGCAGTTTTGACGGCCTGAACGCCTTCGGACAGCGGCGCCATCGTGACTTGATCGCTGTCACGTCGTTTTAACTCGATCTCGCCGTTGCGCAGTCCGCGCGCGCTTACGACCACCCGCAGGGGCAGGCCGATCAGGTCAGCGTCATTGAACTTCACGCCCGGCGGCTCGTCCCGGTCATCAAACAGGACTTCCACGCCGGCCGAAACCAGGTCATCGTAAAACTTCCCGGCGGCAGCGACGACCGACTCATCATTGGTGTTCAGCCCGGCCAGGTACACCTCGTAGGGTGCGATGGCGCGTGGCAGGATCATGCCGCGATCGTCGTGGTTCGCCTCTACTGTCGCCGCCAGGAGGCGGCCAATTCCTATCCCGTAGCACCCCATGATGGCGGGCTTCTCGCTGCCGTCCTCGTCTTTGAAGGTGGCGCCCATCGCCTCAGCGTACTTGGTGCCGAGCTTGAATATGTGACCCACCTCCACGCCCCGGTGTTCCTCAAGATGTCCGTCGCAGTCGTTCGGGCACGGGTCCCCGGCGCGCGCTAAGGCGATATCGACAACCACGTCTGCCGAGAAATCACGGCCGTAGTTGGCGTTCTTCACGTGCTAC
>JADFRU010000331.1:0-2686 GCA_022561115.1 Chloroflexota bacterium
TTGGTCGATATCGTCTCCGACGTGCGACATCCACCGGACAGTGATGCCGGTTCCCGCAAGTTGCTGTGCGATGTAGGACGAGTTGGTGTCAACGATCTCGCCCATGAGCAACTCATGGCCAATGGCCAGAATCTCGGCATTCATTGCGTAAACCTTTGTCTTAACACCGTGTCATCGACGCCTGTTCAACCCCGGCGTTGCCCGGGGTAACCGGGGCGAAAAGGCAGATCGCGCCTCGAGCCGCGCCGCCGCGGACCACTCAAGATAAGCGACCCGGCGCGGCAACGCGATAAAACAGCCCGCACGACTCCGATCTCCAGCCCGGGTTTCCGGGGTCCGTAAAGGCGCTTTCCGGGAAACGAAGTCTGGCGCACAGAAGGCTCAACGGAGCGTTCTACCCGGCGGGCGAGTCTTCGTCGTCGTCCGGCTGTTCGCCCGCCGTGATGGACGCAGGAAGATCGAAGAACTCCAGTACAGCGGCGCCCCACTCGGCATCGATCACGATGACGTCTGGCTGCTCATTGGCGAGAGCGTACATGCCGCTCCCGTCCTCCGTCAGGTCGCCGAGCGTGATGGAGACCTGGTTCGCCTGGCGCAGGCCCGGCTGTAGCTCGATCTCGTACCGAACGGTCGCGTACGGCGAGTTGCCGGTAATTCCGTAAGACGCCTTCACTTCATCAGACGTGAGGCCAATCTCCTGGACACGGAGGAACTGCGGATTTGCAAAATTGCGCAACGGGTCAAGGACGATCGAGTTATCGACCGTTAATTCCCCGGTGCAAGGAGTGTCACCCCGCAGCGGGATATCACACACGCTCCACAAGTCTGTCTTTATATCCAGGCCAAACGCTCCGACGACATCGGGTCCGACAAGGAACACGATCTCTGTAACCTCGGACACTTCCAGATCGTACCGCCACTGGGGAATCGGAGGGTCGTCGATCAACCTGTTCAGCACCTCGCCCCAGGCGGAACTGACGAGTACGAGCTGTGGGAAGCCCTCGATCTGCGCGTAGTTGCCGCCGCGGTCGGGCGTTTCGTCTCCGAGGAAGAGCCGGACCGTTGATCCGTCAGCCAGCCCGATAGTCACCGTTGTGTTCGGGAACTCCAACCCGTACAGGGACGGATCACCAAATGAAGCCTCAAGCTCACGCTGCGAGCGCGGGCCTCCGAGCAGGGTCGTCACGCCGTTCCAGCGTTGACTGTCAACCGGCGTCTTGTCATCGCCCTCGAAGAACCAGTAGTTCTCTGACTCATCCAGTACGAACGTCAGCGAACCGTTTACGGAGTCGATTTCAACCCGGCGAATCTCCCCCTCTGGAAGCGTGTAGAAGTAGGGCACATCGCGTGACACCCGATCAACCGTCTGATCCGTGACGATGAACGTGACAGTGATAGAGGAAATGGATACCAGGATGACCAGTACCAGGAGGAAACGAAGGTTCATGGATTAGCGTCTTCGCCACCAGGACCAGACGCCGATGGCGGAGATCAGGGTAGGCATCAGCAGCCACCCGGACCATCTCACGACGTCGCGCTCGGACCGGGTCAGCACCAGCTCACGGAACACCTTCGTCTTTGAGCGGATGGAGATGAGTTCAAAGTCCCGCACAGCCCAGTTGACGGCGTTCGCCAGGAGATCGCCGTTCTTGGCCGACGAGAAGTAACGGTTGCTTGCAAAGTCAGCATCACCAATCACCACAAGGTTGGTGCGGATAAGCTTCCCGTCCACAATCTGGGGGGCGAAACCGATCGGCGCCAGCGCTTCTACAGCGACTGCGACCGGGAACGGGCCCGGCCGGTCTTCATTGATGTCAAAATCGTTGGAATCCCCGATCTCCTCCCAGCTGTTCAGCGTCGTCGAGGCCAGGCTGGTCAGAACGAGGTGCGGCTCGCCGGTCGAAGTGCGCGGGATAGCGTCCGGGGTGATGGTGCTGGCTATGAACGTCGCCCCCGGCATGTACAGGACATCGATCGGTTCGGTGATCGGATGTGGCGGGTCAAACTGGCGATTGGACCGGGTGATCTGCAGGAAATCTGGCTCGGGCGCCACGAAACTGGTGGCGTCTACGAGCCGCCCTTCACCGATCGCGATGCCATACTCGCCGAGCAGTTCGCCCCACGACGGGTCAGGGTCTGGCTCAAACAGGAATATCACGCTACCGCCGCGGAGCATGTACTGCCTGAGGATATTCGCCTCGTCGCGGACCTCGTCCGGGGCGCTCACGAGACCGCTTTGCGGGTCGGCAAAAATCAGGGCTGCGGGGAAGTCTTCTTCGTTGTCAGAAAAGATCTGCGGAAGCAGATCGATCAGCGTCGCCGAGCCAACGCGGTAGTTATCTCTGATCAACGCAAGCGCCGCCAGGACATAACTCTCGTCAATGCCCACGGCCGCGTTGATATCTCTCTCGCCGTGGCCGAGTATGAAAAATATCTGCTTCTGACGGATCTGGTTCACCACCAGCATGGCGGTGGTGATTCCCTGCTCATCGAACACGGCCGCCCCGGTCCTCGGGTTGCCGCCGATGACGACATCCGTTCGCCTGGAGTCGGTGGACTCGATGGCTATTGCAGGGGTCTGAGACACGCCGTAGTCAGCTGCGACGTTCGGCTGGAGCACAGGGTCGATCAACCGGAAGTCAAAATCATCCGTGGCCCGGCGCGAGAACTCTGAAAGAAGGTCCTG
>JADFRU010000332.1:0-2679 GCA_022561115.1 Chloroflexota bacterium
CGGCGGCTTCCGGGTTGTAGCGGTCACTTCTCGAAGTACGCCGTCATCGGAGGCGTTCGCAGAGCGCGTCCCGGGATGCGCCCCGGTCGCGAAACCGCAGGATGTCGCCGATATCGCCGGGGCGGTGTTCATCACGACTCCGGACGCCGATATCGAAGTGACCTGTGACGGAATCTCGTGGCGGAACGAACAGGCCGCGATCCACTGCTCCGGGGTCCTGCCCCTGAGCAAACTCGCGTCAGCGCACGAATCAGGGGCGCGGACCGGCGGCCTGCATCTTCTCCAGACCTTCCCGAATCGCGACAGCGCCGATCTAATCACCGGGGCGTCGGCCGCGGTCGGTTCGGATGACCCCGCCTTACTGGACTGGCTGCAGAAGACCGCCTACGCGATCGGAGCAAAGCCGTTCACGATCCATGACGAGAATCGCGCCGCCTATCACGCCTCGGCGGTAATGGCGTGCGGCCTGGTCGCCGCGCTGATGGGTCTGGCGGCCGACATGTGGAAGGAAATGGGTGTTTCACGGGCTGACGCCCTGGTCGCCTTGAGGCCCCTGACCGCGGCAACGGTAGACGGCGTCGGACGCGAGGGGCTGCCGTCCGCGTTCACCGGACCGGCTGTGCGCGGCGATGTCGAAACGATACGCATGCACCTTGATGCCACGGCGCGACATTCGCCCGAGATGGCGCACGCATACGCCTCACTGACCATCGACGCGATGTCGTTATTTGCCGAACATGAAGGGCTTTCGCCGGAAGCGCGCAAAGAGATAGAAGTCCTGCTGCGCCGTTCGCTCGAATCTGGCGGAACGCCTGACGGGACTCCCAGAGCTTCTGGAGTTTCCGGGACTGCCGACAAGACCAGCGCCGCCAGCGACTTCAAGACCACCGAAAACGAAGGGGATTCGATATGAGGGTGACGACCCGCCAGATCGCGCAGATGAAGCGCCGGGGCGAGCCCATCGTGATGGTCACAGCGTACGACGCCTTCTCGGCCGGGGCTGCGGAGCGCGCGGAAATCCCCATGCTGCTGGTAGGAGACAGCCTCGGGCAGGTCGTGCTCGGGTTCGACTCGACCGTTCCGGTCTCGATGGACGACATGGTCCGCCACACCGCCGCGGTCGCCCGTTGCGCCCCGTCGCCGCTGATCGTGGCGGACCTGCCGTTCATGAGCTACCAGGTCAGTGAAGAAACGGCGCTCACGAACGCCGCACGCCTGCTCCAGGAGGGTTCCGCGCAAGCGGTGAAACTGGAAGGCGGCGCGGCGATCGCACCGACCGTGAAGCGATTGACCGAGTCCGGAATCGCTGTAATGGGCCACGTCGGGTTCACACCGCAGTCGGTCCACCAGCTCGGAGGTTACAGAATCCAGGGCCGCACGGAGGAAGCCGCAGCGCGCATCCTGGAAGACGCCCTCGCAATCCAGGATGCAGGCGCGTTCGCCATCGTGCTGGAACTGATGCCTTCAGAGGTCGCGGCCACCGTGACGGAAAGGCTCACCGTACCAACGATAGGGATCGGCGCCGGGCCGAGTTGCGACGGGCAGGTGCAGGTGTTTCACGACCTGTTGGGGTTGCTGCCGGACTTCCGGCCAAAGCACGCAGGCCGATACGGCGATCTCGCGGACGTGATCGACGAGGCGCTGTCGCGGTATGCCGGTGACGTCCGGGCCAACAGGTTCCCTACCGCAGCCGAATCGTTCTCGACGGCCCCGGGTTCCGACCGGGCATAACGGGAACGTTCTGTGCAGGTAATCGAGACCGTAAGCGCTATGCGCTCAGAGCGCGCTTCCTTGAAGTCCCCCGTTGCGCTTGTGCCCACGCTCGGCGGGCTGCACGCCGGACACGAGGCGTTACTTCACGCCGCCCGGGCGCGGGCCGGGGCCGTTATCGCATCCCTGTTCTTGAATCCAACGCAGTTCGGCAAAAATGAAGACCTGTCCCATTACCCGGCTGATCGTGAAAGCGATCTCACCATCATGCGAAACGCCGGGGTGGACATCGTTTTCGCACCGTCGGTCGACGAGATGTATCCCCCGGGTGACGCCTTCACCGTCAACCCCGGGCCGCTCGGCGAAATCCTTGAAGGAGCGCACCGGCCGGGGCATCTTCAAGGCGTCGCGACGGTCGTCGCCAAGCTGTTCATCGCAACGCGACCCGATCTCGCATATTTCGGCCAGAAAGACGCTCAACAGTTGGAGGTTGTGCGGCGATTATCACGAGATCTCCTTATGGGGATCGAGATCGTGCCGGTGCCAACAGTGCGAGACGAGCGCGGGCTCGCCCTGAGCAGTCGCCACGCCTACCTGTCGGACAGGGAACGCTCTGCCGCCGAGGTGGTTTACCGATCGCTGTGCCGCGCCCGGGACGTGTGGAACGGCGGCGACCGGGGCCGGGCAGCCGTGGAAAGCGCCATGCGCGAGGTGATCGAGGCCGAACCGCTCGCTACACTGGACTACGCCGTTGTCGTAGATGCGGCGACATTTGAACCGCTTCCAGAACCAGGCTCTGGCGGCTCCACGTCTCCAGAGTCATCCCCGGCCGCAACGCTCGCGCTGGTGGCGTTGAAGATCGGGAACACGAGATTGATCGACAACGTCTGGCTGGACTGAACCGTGATCCTTGGAACCAACATTCTTCAACGATTCCGGGCGGCCTCTGCCCGGGCAGGTGGCTTAACG
>JADFRU010000333.1:0-2674 GCA_022561115.1 Chloroflexota bacterium
ACAGGGTTACGGGACGCGAAGCGGCGCGGGCTGGAGCCCGCGCCGCTGCTGTGTAATGCCGGTCGCCCGGTCCGTTAAGACAGGGGCAACCCGACCTTCTCACCTAGCTTCAATGAGTGGGCCACGGCGTCCGTGAACTCCATGTACTTCACGCCGGTCGTGAAGTCAGTGTGGCTCACCGGCTCGATACCGCGGATGGCGTTGATGAACTCTTCCTCAACACGCCAGCCGCCGACCTTGTCAGCCGCGACGTTTATCTTGCCCATCTGGGCGTCGCCCCGCCGGCCGCCGTAAAGCGCCAGGCTGCCGTTCTCACTGACCAGCCGGAGCGTGCCCTCGGTTCCGTGAACCCAGACGTCCCCAACAGGTCCAAAGCCCGAGACGTTAGATACCTGGATGTGAAACTGTCCACCGGCCTCAAGTTCCGCAATGACGTCAACGTGGTCCGGGATGTTCCCCGTCGAGCGGCGTCGGCCGTCGGCGTCCGGCTTGTACTTGATAACGGTGTGGCCAACTGCGGTTACGGAGGAGTAGTCACCCACCCAGCGCATGATCGCCTCGGCCCAGATGCCCATGTTCATGATGTTGTTGCCGGAGAAGTCACGGCGCTCACGCCAGTGCAACTCTGAGTCCCAGTTCGGGAAGTTTCCGGTGCCTATCCGGGCGTCAACGCCGATGATGTCCCCCACGTAACCGTCCGAGATCATGTCAATGATCTGCCGGTCAAACGCCAGGGTGTGCGGCGCCGGGACGATCTGCGCCACGAGGTGCGGGTTCTCCTTGGAAGCGTCCAGCATGGCGTGCGCTTCAGAGGAGTTGGCGGCCATCCGGGCCTCGACAAGAACGTGCTTGTCCGACTCAAGCGCGGCGATCGTCAGCACAGAGTGCATGTAGGGCCAGGTGCCGATGCAGACGGCGTCAATTTCATCATCATCGATGATGTCGATCCAGTTCTCGACCGGATTCGGGATGTCAAACTCATCGGCAAAGCGCGCTGCCGAAGCCATGCTGCGGTTTGCGACCGCGACTATCTCGACGCCCTCGATGGCCGCCAGTTTTGGAGCGTGGTGGAGCCGGGTGTTGGCGCCGGCTCCAATCAGGCCAACTCTGATCGAGTCCATAGTCACGGTGGCGTCTCCTTATAAGGGTTTCGGTTTAGTCATCGGAGGCCGGGCCAGGCAGTGCCTGACGATGCGGGTAAACGATTTCCGGGGCGGCCAAGCGTAAGAGGCGGAACGTGGTGTGTCGAGTCCGTCCCGTCATTCGCACCGCTCCGTGGGTCCGGACACGGACGCCGTGCTAGCATCGACGCCCCCACAAATCCCACGACCCCACGGATTACGGGCGGTTACGGGCGGTCACGGGACAATCCCCGGCTTATACATTAAGGAGCCATGTACTTGGCCGACGAACTCAGTTTTCGAGATATCACGATCGATGCGGAGAACGTCGTTATCCAGTGGTCGGACGGCATGACCTGCCGGTACCCGTTCCGCTACCTCAGGCTCCAGTGCGGGTGCGCCGGGTGCGTCGAGGAGATGACCGGACGCCAGATCCTGTCGGTATCGTCCATACCCGGCGATATCTTGATCGTGGATTACCTGCCGATCGGCCGATACGCCCTCCAGTTCATGTTCACCGATGGCCACGCCACCGGAATATATCCGCTGAAAGACCTGAAAGCGATGTCCCGGTTTGATGCAGTGGTGTGCGAGGGCGGGGAGTAGCGGGTTGGCGGGCCTACCGGGGCGAAAAGGGCAGGCGCTCCCTGAGGTTCTCGAAGGGCGCCCAGGGCGCTGGCACGCGCGCCCGACACGGAATCGGACCGAGATCCGACCCTGTTCCCCTCACCTAAATCCTCTCCCAATGGGAGATGGAATGGCGGACTGACTCGCGTCCTGAGCTTCCCGCCGCGCCCTGAGGCTCTCGAAGGGCGTTACGTCCGCGTGCACGCGTCCCCAGATCGGTGTGGACGGCAATTCCCGCATTACATGACATGAATTGACATATTCTGGCATCACTGGATAATAGTCACCATTCAGTAGCATGACCCGCCGGGGTCTCATTAGGCCGAGAGCTCATTGACAACACCAGGCTCAGAACTGATGTCCTTGCCCCAGGTCGCCCGTTACCTGGGCATGGCCGAGCGCACCATCTACCTGTGGGCGCAACAGGGACGCCTACCGGCGTTCAAGCTCGGCGCGTCATGGCGGTTCCGGAAGTCCGAGATCGACGCATGGTTGGAGACGCAGCGCTCCGGCCCGCGGGTTTCCGGCGATCTGCTGGTCGATCCGACGGAGCCGCCGAAAACAAAGCGCCAGGTTCGACTTGAAGAAGAGGCGGCCACAGAAGCGCTTATTGAGGCTTGCATCGCGTTCATCAACAGCACGATGCGAAGCGATGACCGCGATGTGTGGACCGTCGAGCAGTTCGAGGACCGGTTCGGTGACGATGTCGTAGAGGAGAGCCTGAAGCGGCTACGTCGCCAGCGAAAGATCAGGGTTAGCGAAGAGCGCGGCCTCGATCGCGAGCGGATCAGGGTGATCCGAAGGAGGGGATGAAATGGCCATCCTGTGGTTTGGTAAGGCGAAAAATCTGGAAGCGCTGAAAGTCGGTGATCTCAAGAAAGAGCGCCTTGTACAAGAAGTCCAACAGGACCAGTTGGTAACCAGAC
>JADFRU010000334.1:0-2673 GCA_022561115.1 Chloroflexota bacterium
CGATAGCGCGCCTCAACATCCCGGCGGTGTTCGTGTACGGCGGCTCTATCATGCCCGGCTACTGGGAGGGGAAGCCGTTCCAGATCCAGGACGTGGCGGAGGCCGTCGGCAGGTACCAGGTCGGGGAGCTGGATGATGCGGAATTGCGCGCCATGGAGATCGCTGCCTGTCCCGGGCCCGGCGCATGCGGCGGCATGTTCACCGCCAACACAATGTCCAGCATCGGCGAGGCGCTCGGACTGTCGCTTCCGGGGTCGGCGTCAGAACCGGCGGTTTCCAGCCGCAAACGGGACTCGTCACGGCGCGCCGGAGAGGCGGTCATGAATCTGCTCCGGGAGGACATCCGACCGTCCGACATCCTGACGCGCAAAGCGTTCGAGAACGCAGTGACGCTCGTGGTCGCGCTGGGCGGGTCAACCAACACGGCGCTGCACCTCCCGGCCATCGCTTACGAAATGGGTATGGAGCTCACGCTGGAAGACATCCACGCCATCAGCATGCGCACGCCGCTTATCGCAGACATGAAACCGGCCGGAAAGTACCTGATGTTTGACCTGGACCGCGCCGGCGGAATACCGCTGGTGATGAAGCGGCTGCTGGACGCCGGACTGCTTCACGGTGACGCACTCACGGTGACCGGAAAAACGATCGCAGAGAACCTTGCGGATGTACACGACGACGGGTCACAGATGGAGGTCATAAGAACGGCCGACGACCCGTTGTCGCGTACCGGCGGACTTGTGGTGCTGCACGGCAACCTGGCGCCGGACGGGGCGGTGCTGAAGGTGGCCGGGCATCAATACGGGGCCCGCTGGAGCGGGCCGGCGCGAGTTTTTGACCGCGAGGAACTCGTGATGGAGGCGCTACAGCAGCGGTCCATAAAGAAGGGCGACTTTGTCGTGATCCGGTACGAGGGGCCAAAGGGCGGGCCCGGGATGCGGGAGATGCTTGACGTGACCAGCGCTATCGTCGGCCAGGGGCTCGGCGAGGACGTTTTCTTGATGACGGACGGACGGTTCTCCGGCGCCACGCACGGCCCGATGATCGGGCATGTCGGCCCGGAGGCGGCGCTTGGAGGACCGATAGCAGCGCTGCGCGATGGTGACGTTATCGAGCTCGACCTGGAGCGATTTGAGTTGAACGTCAAGATCAGCAAGGAAGAACTGGACGACCGTTTGTCCAGATGGACTGCGCCGCCGGCCGCCTACACCCGGGGCACGCTCGGCAAGTACATCAAGCTGGTGCAGCCGGCGGCGAAGGGCGCCATCACCGGCTGAAGCTCAATGCGGCCGGGCGAATTTCCGCCCGGCCTTCCGGTGACATATCCGGCCGTGAAACTGCCGTTTGAGGCCGATTTCAGTTACTCGCGCTACCCGCGCGCCCTTCCTCATATGCCTCTCACAGGATGACGGATTCATTCACGAACCCTTCATATCCGACCGTCATCATATGTAGTGTAGCCAGACTCGCTGGCGCCACGGGAAACGGCCTGGAATACCCTGATAAACAGGGCGAAGATCTGGAAGAGGACCGAAAATGTTGTGGTTCAACTCATGCCCGCACTGCTCAACCGGCACGGTGGAGGCGCGTCGCGACTCCGATGGATCGTACCTGCAGTGCCTCAGCTGTTCCTGGACGCTTTACGCCCGGATGTACGGCAGGGTTGGCAGGTATAACGAACCCTTACCGGTTATGGCGGCGGACCGGACCGGCGATGTAAGCGCCGGGCCGTCTCAAGAGGCCGCCTGACCGGTACCCGATAACGGCCCTTCCTCCTCAAGGGGTGCCGGAAGAAGAGCACCGCTCCTACTCCGGCACATCTGAAAAGCCCCCGGTCGTATGACCGGGGGCTTTTCATGCGGGCGGCGTACCGGACACGAAAGGTGGGCGGTCCCCGCCTGGACCGCCCACCTGATTTTTACTCGCGTGAGTCAGAGGTATTGACTAACGAAGGTCCATGATCGTGTCGAGCCTGCCCGGCAGGGTGCGCTCGATGTTGAGGGTGGCGCCTGTCTCGGGCTTGACCTCAAGTACGAACCTGTCGTTTACACTCGGGATAGTGGATGTGCTGGTGAGACCGCCAGTGCTGCTCACCTTGATCCCGTTGTCGTCCGTGGAGTTCGTCACAGTAGTGTCACGGTCAAACAACCAGACAGAGATTTCGGCTTTTTCACCGGCGTCCAGAAGGTTGTCGCCGTTATCGAACCCGGGGAATGTGACCGTCCACGGAAGGTCGTTCAGGAACTGGTCATTGTCAGAGTAGGAAATGACCATCCTGTACTTTGCGCCGGCGACGATGTCCGGATCATCGCCCGCGCCGTTCGACGTGTACGGCGGGGTCAGGTTCACCGGCTCGCCCTTGACGGCGTTGGAGACGATGAAGACTATCTTGTAGATAGTGTCAAAGCTGGAACCGGCGCCGACCCGGCCCTTGTAGGCGATGACGCTGCCGCGTGGCTCGAGCGAGCTACGGACTTCGTCCAGACCCGCGAACACGGTCTCTTTGCTTCTCTCGGAGGAGAAGATACCCGTCGAGAGGACGGTGAACGCGAATACCGATGCGACCACGACGAACGCTATCAGGATGATCGCGGTTTCAAGCCCCGTGATTCCCCGCTGCGCCCCGGCCCGATCGCTAGTTAGCTTGTACATCCACATTGACCTTTGATCTTG
>JADFRU010000335.1:0-2665 GCA_022561115.1 Chloroflexota bacterium
CCGACCACCCTCTTGATTCAAGAGATGGCCGTTTTGACCCTCCTCAGAGGCAGGAACGAGAACCCGCCCTGAGTCCGCCGGGGAGTGGTAAAGGCGGGTCGTGTCGCACAACCGCCCTGAGTCGGAAGCGAATGATCCTGCTGATCTAAACACCGCAGGGGTGCGCCGCGACCGCCCCGGGTGGTCACGCCGCGTCCTGCCAGCAAACGCAAGGGGCGTTGCCGGTCAGGCGCCTTCCTCCGGGTGACTCGATTGCTCACCATCCGTCATTCCTGCTCGTATCGCCGCTTCGAGCCTTTCCGGCGCACGGGATGACACGAAGTATTCCCGGGTTTTGCCTGACTCGTGCAGCATCACGACAACGCCTTTCCGAACCCCCGGCATGCTCCACGCCCGCCGTCCGAGCGGCCCGCGACTGTATCCCCAGCCGCCGTATCGCGTCCACTGGTACCTGTTGGTCTCGACAGACTCGATCTGATCGATACGAACCCGATGGCGCACTAACCCGTACGCAAACGTGAACTCGCCGTCCGAGACCCTGATACGGAGCGTCAGGAAATTCAGGTAGGCAAAGAGGAAGGCTGCGCCGGACACGATGGCCGCCAACCACGAGGCGATGGCGCCGTCTGCCGTGCCGGAGCCGATCCGCACGCCGACCGTCGAGACGATCAAAAGCAGGGCCGCCAGCAGCACCCAGCGCAGCCAGCCCGGTGCGTTCAGTGTTTCTTCGTACGTTCCGGAGCTGTCATTCATAAGATCCGCGCGGTCCTCCGGCCGGCTCCTGGTTTCCCCGGGATCATCTCAATGAAACGCCGTGGAAGCCGGGCTGTTGCACGTAAACGAGTGCATATGCAGATATATCCGGGAGATTATCCGGGAACGTGTGTCGTGTTGACGCCCTATTTGCCCCACCCTAGTATGGCTTTACTGGAAATGTCGGCGGGCCTGCCTCAAAAAAGGCCCGTCAAACCCAGGCAGGACGGTCGAGGAGGTAACCATGGACCTCGCCCTGACTGCCGTAATAACGGCTCTACTGGTCGGCGCCCTGGCAGGTGGACTGAGTTTCTACCTGCGGGGCGCACTTACAACTCGAGGGCAGGAAGCTGCCCGGGCAGCGGCAGAACAACAGATTCGCCGGGCTGACGCACGCAGCAAGGAAATACTGCTCGAAGCCAAAGAACAAGGAATACAGACCAGGAACGCAATCGAAGCGGAAATACGAGCCGAACGGCAGGAAATAAAGAGACTTGAAACGCGCGTTGAACAACGCGAGGAGACGCTGGAGAAAAGATCCGGCGTACTGGACGAACAGAACCGAAGTCTGGAGCGGCTCCAGGAACAGATTGAGGTTGAGCGTGCGGACCTGAAAGAGGTCCAGCAAAGGGAGACGGCACGGCTGGAGGAGATCTCCGGCCTGTCTGCGAGCGATGCCCGTCAGATGCTGATGGGTCGCGCCGAAGTGGAAATCGAGTTCGACGTAGCGCGCCGATACCGCGATGCGGAGGCTGAGGCGCGGGAGCGCTCGGACGCGCTGGCGCGTGATGTGCTTGCCGGAGCGATTCAACGCCTGGCCTCGGACGTCGTGTCGGACGGCTCTGTGTCCTCGGTCCCGCTTCCCAACGATGACATGAAGGGGAGGTTGATCGGCCGAGAGGGCCGCAACATCCGCGCCATAGAAGCCGCCACCGGCGTCGATCTGATAATCGACGATACCCCGGAGGCGGTCACTATCTCGTGCTTTGACCCCATCCGGCGAGAGGTCGCACGGATCGCCCTCTTGCAGTTGATCCAGGACGGCCGGATTCACCCGGCCAGGATCGAAGAACAGGTGGCGAAAGCGCGACGCGAGGTCGATGAGATCGTCCAGAAGGCGGGCGAGGAAGCGCTTTTTGAGGCGCGAGTCCAGGGCCTTCATCCAGAGCTCGTGAAAATCGTCGGCCGGTTGAAGTTCCGGTACAGCTACGGCGAGAACGTGCTCCGGCACTCGATCGAGGTGTCGTTGCTGGCAGGGATGATGGCGGCCGAGATCGGCGCAAGCGTCAACGTTTGCAAGGTGGCCGGGTTCCTCCATGACATCGGCAAGGCCCTGACGCATGAGGTTGAAGGGCCGCATGCGGAGATCGGCGCGGACCTGGTTCTCAAGTACAACATTGCGGACCAGATCGCTGACCCGATTCGGCAGCATCACGACTCCGAGATGACCACCACGGAGGCCTTCATCGTGGCCGCTGCGGACGCCATCAGCGCCGCCAGGCCGGGAGCGCGACGCGACACCCTTGAACAGTACATTCAACGAATGCAGGCGCTTGAGGATGCGGCGCGCGGGTTTGCAGGCGTTGAGCGGTGCTTTGCCATCCAGGCGGGCCGTGAGGTCCGGGTAATGGTTGAGCCGGATACCGTGGATGACGCCGCCTGCGCCGTCCTGGCAAGGGACATCACGAAACGGATTGAAAGCACGTTGTCCTACCCCGGACAGATCAAGATAGTGGTCATCCGGGAGTCGAGAGCGATCGAGATCGCCCACTGATGGTGACCAGGTAGAGTTCTTGCCGGGCCGTCCTGTGATGGGCGGCCCGGCCTCGTGTCCGGGCCGTATTCTTGGACAACGTATTCCCCTCAAGCCCCTGTATCCTGTCTCCCCCGCCGGTCTTCCCATCAGGCGCCC
>JADFRU010000336.1:0-2657 GCA_022561115.1 Chloroflexota bacterium
GGGCAGGGCGGTCTGGCTGCTCGACGCCCCTACCCGACTACCAGGTTGAGCAGGCGGCCGGGGACGTAGATCTGCTTGCGGATCTGTTTGCCTTCGATGTGTGTCTGGATGTTGCGATCAGCCATGGCGGCCGTGGCGACTTCGTCTTCGGTTGACTCTGCCCGCAACTCCAGCTTGGCGCGTACTTTGCCGTTGATCTGCACGACGATTGTCACAAGGTCGGCGACCGTCAGAGCTTCGTCCCACTCGGGCAGCAGCTCGCGGTGGATCGAGAAGTCGCGTCCTGACCTCTCCCATAGCTCCTCAGTGATGTGTGGCGCGATGGGCGCCAGAAGACGGAGCAGCTTCTCGATTGCCTCCCGCCAGGCGGGCGGCGAGATGCCGCCCGCGTCCCAGAGGCGGGCTAGCTCGTTGGTGTACTCCATCAGAGCGGCAATGACGGTGTTGAACTTGAACTGCTCGTAGTCGTGTGCAGCGCGCTTCGAGACGATGTGGCCGGCACGCTTGACAGCATTCTCCGCCCTCTGGTCCACGGTCACCGAGGACAGCCGTTCCGGGTCGCGTCGCGACAGGTCCCACACCCGGTTCAGCCATCGAGAGGGTCCGTTCATTCCCTCGTCCGACCAGACGCCGCCATCGCCCCACGGGCCCAGGAACATCAGGTAGCAGCGGACGGTGTCGGTGCCGAACCGCTCCACGAGCGGGTCGGCCGGCGTTGGCCGGTTGCGCTTGGAGATCTTTCCGCCCTCGGTGGTCATCATGCCCTGGTTGAAGAGCCGGGCGTAAGGCTCGTCGAAATCTACGATGCCAAGGTCCCTGAGCGCCTTGTTGAAGAAGCGGGAGTAGAGCAGGTGCATGACGGCGTGTTCCACTCCGCCCATGTAGCGGTGCACGGGGACCCATTTACGCGCGACTTCCGGGTCGAATGGCTCCTTGTCGTTCTTCGGGCTGGTGAAGCGCAGGTGATACCAGGACGAGTCCATGAAGGTGTCCATGGTGTCCGTCTCACGCTTCGCGGGCTTGCCGCATTCCGGGCAGTTCGTATTGACGAAATCTGCGTTGTCGATCAATGGCGATCGGCCGGTCGGCTTAAACTGGGCGTCCTCTGGCAGCAGAACCGGAAGATCGCTCTCCGGCACCGGCACTATCCCGCAGTGATCACAGTAGATCATCGGAATCGGGGTGCCCCAGTAGCGCTGGCGTGAGATCAGCCAGTCCCGCATCTTGTATGAAATGGTCCGCTTGCCCCAGCCGTTGGCCTCGATCTTGTCGGCGATCTTCTCCATGCCTTCGGTACTCGACAGGCCATCGAACTCGCCTGAGTTAACCTGTTTTCCGGGCGCAAGGTAGGCCTCTTCAAGTTCGCCTCCGTCCCAGCCGTCCGGCGCGACGACGACGCGGATGGGCAGCCCGTACTTCTTCGCGAAGATGAAGTCTCGCTCGTCATGCGCGGGAACGCCCATGACGGCGCCGCTTCCGTACGTCGACAGCACGTAGTCACCAACAAGTATGGGCACCCGCTCGCCGTTGAGCGGATTGACGGCGTACGAGCCGGTGGGAACGCCGGTCTTCTCGCGCTCGGTGGACGTGCGCTCGATCTCACTCGCCTGCGCGGCGGCGGCGATGTAGGCGCGCACGTCCCCTTCCTGCTCGGGCAGGATCAGGCTCTCTACCAGTGGATGCTCCGGGGCCAGGACGATGAACGTCACCCCGTAGACGGTGTCGATACGGGTCGTGAATGTGGTGATGTGCTTCTCTTCGAGGGCGTATTCGGAGATGTCGAAGTTAATGTCGACGCCCGTGGATTTTCCAATCCAGTTCGTCTGCATCGTCTTGATGTTTTCCGGCCAGTCGATTGCGCTCATGTCGAGCAGCTCATCGGCGTAGTCGGTGATGCGGAAGAACCACTGGGTCATGTTGCGCCGGACCACCGGCGTGCCGCAGCGCTCGCATACGCCGTCCTTCACCTGTTCATTGGCCAGCGTTGTCTGGTCGGTTTCGCACCAGTTGACGGGGCCCTCTGCACGATATGCCAGGCCCTTCTCAAAAAACTTCAGGAAAAAGTACTGGTTCCAGCGGTAGTAGTCGGGATTACAGGTAACGATCTCGCGGTCCCAATCGTATGAGGCGCCCATGAGACGGAACTGGCCTCGCATGTTCGCGATGGTGCGATAGGTCCAATCCCGTGGATGGATGTCGCGTGCGATGGCGGCGTTTTCGGCCGGCAGTCCGAAGGCGTCAAAGCCCTGCGGGTGCAAGACGTTGTAGCCCTGCATTCGCATGAACCGGGCATGGACATCGGCCCCGACGTACATAAACCAGTGGCCCACATGAAGGTCGCCTGACGGGTACGGGAACATCGACAGCGCGTACCAGTTTGGTTTGTCCGGCTCGCTGTCACGGGTTTTGTTGATGCCGGACTCATCCCAGCGAGCCTGCCATTTCGGCTCGATCTCGGCCGGGGCATAGCGATCCTCGGTGGAGCTTCCGGTATCGGTCCGCTTGGTGCTCGTCAACTGGCGCCACTCCTCTTTTGACCGGCTGTCTGGCGACCGGCGGCGTAGTTGACGCAGGTCGCGCACAGATTTTTCGGAATTCGCAGCAACTCAAGAAATTCTACCAGCCAGCCAATCCACTCTGGATTACGTGGGGATTAG
>JADFRU010000337.1:0-2657 GCA_022561115.1 Chloroflexota bacterium
TCGACTTGCCGACTGCGTTATCGAGGAGTTTCAACGCTGGACGGCCGGACAGCCACTTAACTACCGGGTCACGTCGGAGGTCCTCGCCAGCATGGGTTAGGGTCAGGACAGGTTAGGGATCGTTGACGCATTATCTTCGGCGAGCGGGATGAACGCGATCCTGACCGGCAATCGTCATTCTTTGATCCAGTCAGCGAGATCCGGCCAGCCAGCAAGATCAAGCCCGCCGGTGGGATCAGGCGTCTCCGCAACAATCTCGTCAAGTCCGGTGAGTCCACGGCCCATCACTCCTTAAAGAACCTGACCAACCGAGGACAGACCAGCCCGAATGCTGCGCAGCACCTTTCAACTGATCGACGGTATCGGCCCCGACAGGGAATCCGATCTGTGGCATGACGGCGTCACGACGTGGGACATGCTCGCCGCCGCCTCACCACAACACTCCGGCGTCCTGGAACAGGCAGAGCAGCGCCTTGCCGACGGACAGGCCCGCTACTTCCAGGACGCCCTTGCCTCACGCGAGCGCTGGCGGCTCTATGCCGATTTCCAGCGTGACACGGCGTTTCTGGACATCGAGACCACCGGCCTCTCACCCGCAAACGCCTACGTGACGATGGTCGGCATCCTTGATCGTGACGGGTTCACCGCATACGTCCGCGGCGACAACCTGGACGAGCTTCCAGAGGCCCTGCGCCGGTACTCGTTGTTCATCAGCTACAACGGCGCTGCGTTTGACATGCCGTTCCTTGATAGAGAGTTCGGGCGCTCGGGTGCGGATGCAGGAGATTCCCTGTTCGCACACGCGGCGCATCTTGACCTGAGATACCCGTTGCGACGCCTCGGATTTCGCGGCGGGTTGAAGAAGATCGAGCAGGCGACAGGACTGGGCCGGCCGGGTGGGTTGTCCGGTCTCAGCGGCTTTGACGCCGTTCGTCTCTGGAAAATGGCGAACGATGGCGAACCGGACGCCCTGGCCACGCTTATCCGGTACAACGCGGAAGACGTTGCGTCGCTCCCCCGACTGACAGGCCTCCTCGTGGGGGAAATGGCCCACGGAACGCCCCTGGCGTCAACAACGCCGCCACCGTTTCCGGAGTACGACACCGGCGCGTTGCCGTACGACCCGGGCCTTGTGGCCTATCTGACGCGGGCGTCCAGATACGCCCGGTAGACCCGTTCCATACGGCCTCCGCGATGCTACACTCGCCTTTCGAATTACCGGGCTGTTCGCGGCCCGGCGCCCCCCGGACCGATGTGCAAATGAGGAGTGTTGCGCCCCGGCATGGACAGCCTCCAATTCACGGAACGCCCGGAACTAAGGCGGACCATCATGCTGATGGCGTTCTCCGGCTGGCCCGACGCGTCCGAGGCCGCGACACGGGCGATCCGCTACCTCTCGAACGAGCTGTCGGCGAAGCAATTTGCGTCGATCGACCCCGAGGAGTTCTACAACTTCGTCGAGCAACGCCCAAAGGTAAGAAACAGCGCTAACGGCGAGCGAATCATTTCGTGGCCGGAGAATCACTTCTACGCCTGGCGCAACAGCAACGGCGAGGGCCGGGATATCGTGTTGTTTCGCGGCGTTGAGCCTCACTTCAAGTGGCGTTCCTACTCGGCCATGATCTACGAGGTCGCCGAGGCGTGTAACGTGGAGTTGGTGGTCACGCTCGGGGCGCTCCTCGACGCTGTCCCACACACCCGGCCGGTGAAGGTAACCAGGTCAGCGATGACCCGGAACCTGGGCCCGGAACTTGAACATCTTCAATTTGATCTATCCACCTACCAGGGTCCGACCGGCATCATGTCGATCATCCTGGACCGAATGACCGCGGCGGGGATCCCCTGCGCCAGTTACTGGGGTCATTCCCCTCACTATGTCCAGGCAAAGCCAAATCCGAACGTGACAAAAGCGTTACTGGACGCTATCACCGAGGTCATCCCCGTCGAGATCGACACAGAACGCCTTGAGCGGCGCGGCGCTGAGTTCACCCGACGGCTCACAAAGGCGCTTTCCGACCAGGATGAGGTAACCCGTTACGTTAGCGAACTGGAAGAGCGCTGGGACAACGAGAACTCATCCTCGGACGCAGTATCAAACGGGGGAGATGCTGCTCCATTGATCGCCGAGCTTGAAGAGTTCTTACGGCGTGAGGCCGGGTCTTCCGGGGACGGAACGGCGAACGACGACGATGGTGACGAACCCGAAAATCAAGACGAGCATGAAGGGAACCCGCCGGGTGTCTAAACTGACCGACCGCTTCGATGAGCTCGGCCGCATCTCGTCGGCCCCGCTGGGATTCGCGACGCGCCCGCGTGCGGAAACGTCGCCTACGATGCTCCTGATCGGCGCGGCGCCCGCGTCCGACGCTGAAAAATACGCCGGCGCAAGAGGTGTGGACGCACTCCTGCTAACCGGAGCCGAGGGTATTGCGGCCGATGACAGCTCGCTGAGCGCCCTGGGGAAGGCCCTCAAGGGAAAGTTGTGGGGCGTCTCCGTGGGAGACATCGGTTTCAAGGGCCTTGAACATCTGATGGACAAGGGGTGTGACTTCGTCGTCCCATCCTCAGACGATCACTCCGCCGCTGTTCTTCGCGATGACGATATGACGAGGGGCTACGAGGTCGACACCTCGCTTGACGAAGATCTCGCCCGGGCC
>JADFRU010000338.1:0-2652 GCA_022561115.1 Chloroflexota bacterium
ACTACGTGATGCTGACCAGCGTTTACGAGTTCCTTCCGGCGACGGTCGGACTCGTGGCCGCCGTCTATTACGCCTTCAAGGGAGACGCGTTCACCCGGTTCCTGGCCTACTGGCCGCTGGCGACGTTTGCCGCGTACACGGCGGCGGGCGAGAAGATGCCCTGGCTGGAAGTGCAGGTGATCCTGCCGTTCATCTTCCTGGCCGGAAAGGCGCTCGGCGATCTCGTAACCTCGCTCGATTGGAAACCGTCCCTGTCCCGCGGCGGACTCTTTGTGTTCGCCGGAGTGCCGATCGCTGTGATAACGCTCTGGCGGTTGATATTCCTGACGGACGACCAGCCCGGGCTGGGAGGGCTAAGCGCAGCGTCGGGGTCCGTCGTGCTCTTCGGCATCCTGGCATTACTGGCGGCCGGTCTTTTCTGGCTGACCCGCCGCATCGGCACGCGCCAGACGTGGGGCGTGGTTGGCGTGACGGTGGTGGGGTTGATGGCGATTCTCACGGTCAGGACCGGATGGATCGCCTCGTTCGAGGACCCTGATGTCCCGAACGAGCTGCTCGTTTACACGCAGACTTCACCGGCGCTGGCCGGACTGGCCCGGGAGATTGAGGCCGCAGCGATGCTGACCGGAGACGGATCAAGCCTGCGCATAACTATCGACGGTTCGAGCGGTTTCACCTGGCCGTGGACCTGGTATCTCCGCGACTACACACAGGTCTCTTACCCGAACCTCGGATTCTCCCGGCCCGAAGGTCCGTCCGATTCGTCTGTGGCGGTCATACACACGCGTAACGAGACCATCGCGCAACCCGCGTTCGTGGACGGTTTCACCGAGGGACGCAGGTTCCCCCACAGGCAGTGGTTCCCTGAAACGTACAAAAACACGACATGGAGCCAGTTCTTGAACACGCTGATCCGCCCGGCCCGCTGGCGGAACGCGCTCAACTTCTTCGTGTTTCGGGAGATGTCGCAGCCGATCGGGTCTGAAGACGCGTTCGTCTACTTTGACCGGGACATCCCGCTACGCGCGCTGGAGTGAACGTTTCCCGGGCCCAGACATATTCCGGGAAGTGCACCGGCCCATCCATGGAATGTGTAGCGGAGCGCACCAGCGGACGCGTCCGGGAGTGTCACGAGCAGTAGGATGAAACGGTGATCTCCCAGCGAAAAGTCTGGGCCGGGCTGTTGGTCAGCGCGGTCTTCCTGACCATATTCGCGTTCCTGTTCTTGCCGTTCGACGAGATCGGCGATGTCGTGCGCGAGGCGAATTTCTGGTATATCGCTCCGGCGCTGCTCTTCTACCTGGCCGCTGTTTACTTCCGAAGCCTGCGCTGGCGTTACCTGCTCCACCCGCTGATCGGCCGCCCGCGGCGCTCCCTGTTTCCGGTGGTAGCCGTCGGGTACATGGCGAACAACATCCTCCCGGTCCGGCTCGGTGAAGTTGTGCGTTCCTACTACGTTGGGCTACGGGAGGGCGTGAACCCGGCGGCGGCGTTCGGGACTGTTGCCGTTGAGCGTGTGTTTGACGTTTTCGTCCTGTTCTTCGTTATAGCGGCCGTGTGGGTGCTGCCGGTCGGTGACCTGCTTGGTCGCGTGGCGGATGACCTGCCGGGCGGCACTCCGGTGTTGCTTGCGCTATCGGTGCTTCCGTTCATCGGCGTCACCGCCATCATCGGCGCGATCGTCGTCCTTGAAGGTGCGACCGTGGTGTCGCTGATCGCACGCCTGCTCTTCTTCGTGCCGACCCCGTTGCGGACCCGCATCCTGGGCCTCGCATCGAGACTTTTGGAAGGGCTCACCGTCGTCCGGACGCCACGGGCCCTCGTCTCCGTGCTACTGCTGTCGCTCCCGATATGGGCGTCAGAGCTGGCGATGCTTTACGTGATCTCGCTCGGGTTCGACATCGAATCCGCGTTCGGAGGGCGCTTAGAAACGATCGCCGCCATCGGGTTGTTCATGGCGATAGCGAACCTCGCGCTCGTGGTGCCATCGACCGCGGGCGGAGTCGGACCGTTCAACTTCTTTGGCGCGGCCACGCTTGTGGCGCTCGGCGTCGGCGATGCGGAGGCCGGCGCGTACGTGCTGACGGCGCACATCGCGTTGCTGCTGCCGGTGACGCTGCTCGGGTTGCTCGTGATCATGCTGGACCACGTGTCCCTGCGAGCGCTGCTTGGCCGGTCAACGCTCGGCCAGCCGGATGCCCCCGATACCCCGGATACCCAGGATACCCCGGGTACCCAGGAAGCGCCCGGTGCAGAGGACGGCCTGGATTCGTCAGGGACGCCGCCGTCACCCGCACCGACAGGGCCGGTGACATGAAATCCCGAAATGAGAGTTTTGAATACGTGAAATCCAGAATCGTGATAGCGGCGATATGAGAATCGGAGTGATCGGGGCTGGCGCTGCGGGACTCGCGGCCGCGTACGATTTCGGGCGCGCCGGCCACGGCGTGACCGTCTACGAATCGGCGCCATTCGTGGGCGGACAGGCGTCGACGATCGAGGTCGGAGGCGGAAGACTGGAGCGCGGCTACCACCACCTGTTCACGAACGACAAAGCGATCCTTGACCTGATGGACGAGCTGGGCATTGCCGGGTCGATGCGCTGGATACCCTCCACCGTTGGGATATACACCAACGGAAAGGTGTATCCGT
>JADFRU010000339.1:0-2647 GCA_022561115.1 Chloroflexota bacterium
GGTCTCGGTCGCCCCCAGCAGTTCCGCCTGGGTCCAGAATGGATTCGGCGAGCTCAGGAGCGCGCTGAGCGGATGCGTCTCGGACGCTGGACGCCACACCCCGTCCGTCCTCTCTTCAACCCGCAGCGGGACGGCGCTGATAGCGGCCGCGCGAATTCGCACAGCGGCGTGTATCGCCGCCGAGCTCGAATAGTACGAGCCGTACCGGAACGATTGCGGATCGGCCGTATCGGTGCCCCGGCCGAACATGACGTCGAAGGCGTCAACCAGTACCCGTGCGGCCCGGTTCGAGCGGCGCACGGGGATTTTCCCGACCCGGTTTAAGCGCGCGGCCCTGCGAGCCAGGCCTTCTGCGATGTTGTTCAGTATTCCCAATTACGGCTCCCTTGTTAGATAAACATCCGATATGAATTCTGGTAGGACAGGCTTGACGCGAATGCGAGGGCAAGCGCGTCTGCGCGATCCGGACTTGGCAGCCCACGCCGCCGCAGCTCGTCTTTTCCCTCAAGTTTCATCTGGCCGCTGCTCGTGAACGAATACCGAAGCGCGGCCAGTTGGCCGATCAACTCGCGGTCTTCAGGTATCGATATGCGGCCGGACTCGAAACGAACGCGCAGGCCGTCGAAGATCTCGGCGCGCGCGTTCAGGAACTGCTCCCGGTTGGACGCCCTGACCGCAACGTTTGCCCCTTCAACGTTCTTGAACCCCTGTTCCCGCAGCCGATCTACCACCCCGGCGCCGATTCCGATCTCATCGATGCGCACGACACCCGGCTCGTGATCGGCGATCGCCCTGGCCACCGCGCCGGCCGTGGCCATCGTGTCCTGGCGCTGATAGGAGGAGAGCGACAGCACCCGGGGGCCTTTCCGGACGCAGATAACGGTGCGGTCGCTTCCGAAGCGGGCAACGTCCACGCCGATCTCCACCGGGACCTGATCCGGCTCGGGAGTTTTCTCAGGGTCTTCCAGGCGGTCCTCGGGGATCTTTTCCGAGGGCTGCTCCGGGGGCGGATCTTCTATCTCGCGGTTGACCGCGGCTTCTATCAGGCGCAACGGGATCAGAGTGTCCTCCCCCTCCGACGGAAACTCACCAAGCACGCGGACCTGGTACATCGGACTCGTTTCGCCCCAGTTGATCAGCGCGTCCGCGGCCCATTTGGGCGTGACGAGCCCGGGCAGAACCAGCTCCGCGAACTCCCTGTCTCTTACCTCCGAATCGGGGTCTATTCCCTGGAAATTAGGCGTGTCGAAAGCGGAGATATGGAACGTGCTCCACAGTTCTCGCCGACCGTGGAACGCCTCGTAGAAGGTCCCGCTACGCGCGGTAGGGTTGCCAAGCAACAGCATCCGGGCCCGGGCCGAGGTCATCGACCCTTCAATCGCCTCGAAGATCTCCTCTGCCACCCCCGGCGCCTCGTCGACGACGAAGAGGATGTTGTCCTGATGGAAGCCCTGGAAACGATCCGGCGCGTTCGTCGAGAGACCGCTCGCGTAGTGCTTGTCACCAAGCTCGAGCGATGTCCGCAGCAACGTCCCGTCGATAAGGTCTTCGTGCCCCCGATAGGCGCGCCGGATCTCCCGCCACATGACATCCCGCACCTGGTGCTCGGTCGGCGCGGTGGTGATTACCAGCGAGTTCCTGAAGCACATCAACCACCAGAGAACGGCATACGCGGCGGTATAGGTCTTTCCCGAGCCGTTGCATGACCGCACGGCCACGCGCTCATGGTCCCTGACCGCCTTCAATATTTCGGCCTGCATAGACCAGAGGGAGCCGCCAAGCTCGCGCTCAACGAACTCCTCCGGCCGGGCGAACCAGTCGGCGCGCTCGGCTTCTGAGATATGTCGCTCGGGTCGCCGCTCCGGTCTATGGGCTCCCGTCTTCGCATCATCGATTCGCCTCGCCAACTAGCGCTGGATCACGGCGACAGAAGCGGACGGCGAGAATATATGCCCGCAGGCGCGGCACCGATAACAGGTGTTCGCATCAGCAGCCATCTTGTCGAGAGCGACCGTCGTCAACGAGTTGCAGCGAAGGCAACGCACCGCGCCTTTCTCCCTCCCGATAGCCCGGTCCTGCGCGCCAGCGCCAGATGCACCTGCACCTGAATCAGGCCCCGATTCCGTAACCGCAACTCCGATCTGAGCCGAGTCGAGATCCAATTCCGCCTCCCACTGCCTCTACTACTCATTGAATGATTGGTATAGAACATATGTTCTCATTATGTGAGACTTCCCTGTGATGGTCAAGGGGTGAGGGTCAACAGGCGCGGCCGGTTATTGACATCAGCCTCGCCGGGTGGAGAATCCCAGTGCCGCCCCAGCCCCTGTGCTGAATCAACCCGGATACAAGTACGGTTTCCTAGAAAGCAGCAAGCGATATGAAGATCACAGCAATCAGGCCGTGGATAATCCAGGTTCCGTGGTCCGCAAGGCCGCACCGCGACCGTCCGTCGACCGACAACATGCGTGAACTGCTGTTCGTGCAGGTTGATACGGACGAGGGGATCACAGGCTGGGGAGAGGTGACGACGTACCCCGGCGTGGCAGGCAATCGCTCCATCGCCCACATGATCCGGGAGGTCGGCGAGACGATCCTCGGTCGCGACCCGGCTCATATCGAGCGGATCTGGCACGACAACGTGAGG
>JADFRU010000340.1:0-2645 GCA_022561115.1 Chloroflexota bacterium
GTCGCCGGCACGGTGACCGGGAAAATGGCGCCCGCGCTTCGGCGGTTGTATGACCAGATGCCCGAGCCGAAATGGGTCATATCCATGGGCGTCTGCGCCACGAGCGGGGGGCCGTACTACGGCTCGTACTCGGTCGTTCCCGGCGTCAACCACATCGTCCCGGTAGACGTGTATGTCCCCGGCTGCCCGCCGCGACCGGACGCCCTCCTGTACGGGATCATGCAGCTTCACGAGAAGGTCAAGCGTTACAGCCTTGCCGGCACAAAGGCCGGGGCAGAAGAAGAGGCCGGCGGCCGGTAATGTCTTCCAGCACGGCGTTCACCGCCTCAGGCCAGGAACTGGCGACAGAGATCGAGGCCATAGCCTCTCAGGCAGTAACCGCAACCGGTGACTCGGACGTATGGGTTGCGCCCGACCGCCTGGTTGACGTGATGACCGGGCTTCGGGACTCCGGGTTTGAGATGCTGATCGGCGTGACGGGGGTCGATTACATCGGGTATTTCGAAGTCGTCTACCACCTGCTGTCCCTGAGCCAGAACCGGCGGGCGACGGTGAAGGTCCGATGCGGCGAGGGCCGGAACGACCCTGCGGTGCCTTCGGTTATGGAGGTCTGGCGCGGCGCGCAACTGCAGGAGCGGGAGGTATACGACCTCATGGGAATTCGCTTCGAAGGCCATGACGATATGAAACGGATTTTCCTCTGGGAGGGATTTGAGGGCCATCCACTCAGAAAGGACTTTCTGTAGGGCCCGCCCGTAACGCGCCGGTTAACACGGGCGCACAACGGGAGCCGGATCAACCATGCCCCTCAAGACAGAGCCCATAACCATAAACGTCGGGCCGCAGCACCCGAGCACGCACGGCGTGTTCAGGATGCGCGTGACGTTCGACGGTGAAGAGGTGATCGACGTCGAGCCGATCTTCGGCTACCTCCACCGCGGATCTGAAAAGCTGGCCGAGTCCCGCACCTACACGCAGATCGTGACGCTGACGGACCGCATGGACTACGTCGCGTCGATGAACAGCAACATGTCCTACATCCTGTCGGTCGAGAAGCTGGCGGGGATCGAGCCTGCGCCGCGCGGCGTGTGGCTCAGGATGATTGCGGCGGAGTTGCAGCGCATCGCCTCCCACCTTGTGGCGACCGGGTTCTTCCTGCAGGACCTCGGCGCGCTCGGGACGCCCTTGATCTTCACGATGAGGGAGCGCGAGCTCATCCTGGAGCTGTTTGAACGCCTTTGCGGGGCGCGGATCACCAACAGTTATATGCGGCCCGGCGGCGTTTTCATGGACGCCCCGGACGACTTCTGGCCTGCGCTTGACCGGGTCCTCGCGGAGTTGCCGCACCGTATCGATGAGTACGAGCAACTGATCAGCGGAAACGAGATCGTCGCTGTTCGCTGTGACGGCGTGGCCGTCGTTGATAGCCAGACGCTGATCAACGCTTCCGCTACCGGGCCAATCCTCCGCGCCTCCGGGGTTGACTGGGATCTGCGCCACCGGCAACCGTACGAGTACTACGACAGGATCAAGTTCCATCGTCCCCTCGCAACGGCAAGCGACAACTACGCCCGTTACATCATCCGCATTCACGAGATGCGGGAGAGCCTGAAAATCATCCGGCAGTGCATCGATCAGATCGAGCCCGGCCCGGTCCGGCCGCAGGAGGTCCCGTCCCTGATCCGGCCTCCCGCAGGCGACGCATATGTCGGCACGGAAAGCCCGAAGGGTGAGCTCGGTTTCTACCTTGTTAGCGATGGCGGCGTGGCGCCATACCGGTTCAAGGTGCGGGCGCCGTCCCTGATCAACCTCACCCTCCTTCGTGACATGGTGATCGGCTACAAGCTGGCGGACCTGTTTGTGACCTTCGGCAGCATCGACATAAACATGGGCGAGGTCGATCGCTGATGCCGAGCACGTTCGATAGCATCCTGTTCCGCTACGTCTACTGCACCCTCTCGTCTACCGCCGACATCCGGTGCGACGGCTCCGGCTTGTTTGGCGGCGGACTGCTCCCGGGCGGGCTCGAGTGGCTCGCATTCGTTTTGACGGCCGTGATCATCGTCGCAGCGTTTATTAACGGCATCCTCGGCGCCGTCTTGCTGATGATCTGGGGTGAGAGACGGCTTCTCGGACGGTTCCAGGGACGGACCGGACCGAACAGGTGGGGGCCGTTTGGCCTGCTCACCCCTATCGCAGACGCCGTAAAGACCATGTTCAAAGAGGACGTCGTACCGACGGTCTCAGACAAGCTGGTGTTCTCGGCGGCGCCGATCATGATGCTGTTCCCGGCTCTGCTGATCTATGCCGTTCTTCCGATAGGCAGCGGCACGTGGCTGGCCGACATCAACGTGGGGTTGCTGTTCATCATCGCCATCGGCGGGGCGAACGTACTGGCTATCGTCGCCGCTGCATGGGGCTCCGGCAACCGGTACGCCATGTTCAGCGCCATGCGCGCCGTCGCGATGCTGATCAGCTACGAAATCCCGCTCGTGATCTCGCTCATCGGCGTGATAATGCTGGCAGGCTCGCTCTCGCTCGTGTCGATCGTCGATTCTCAGACGATCCCGTACTTCATCGTGCAGCCGCTTGGATTCTTCGTCTTCCTGATCGCGTCGATAGCCGAGTTGAACCGGACTCCGTTT
>JADFRU010000341.1:0-2641 GCA_022561115.1 Chloroflexota bacterium
GACCGAAAGGATAATGATGGCCCTGAACATAGGGAAAGCCCTCTCGTGGCGGGTACGCGATTCTTGCTACAGAGACACGTGCCTTATCGAGCCACTCAGGGGCCGCGAGGAACCAGCCCCGCAGCCCTCCCCTCCACGGGGGAGCCGCTCGATAGGCGTCTCTGTATCTCGGCCATCGTATCAGACCGTTATGCGACCTTCCGTAGACACTGCCGCAGGCTCTCGTCAGCTTCGAGTTGTACGACCGCCTTCGCCTGCAACGTCAGCACAGACAGCAGGCAGTGAAGCTCGACCTTCTCGATGCCGCGGTAGCAGTGACGTTCGAGGCGTCGGGTTTCTTTTGCCCGCCCAAATAGCCGTTCGATGCCCGTCCTCATGGCGTACAGACGCTTCCATTCCTTGCTGTCACGCGGGATGGCGCACTCGGTCCGGTACTCCGAGCCTGGGCGTCGCTTCTTGGCGTCCGCTCTCATGGCACGCATCGGGATTATCGGGACAGCCCCGAAGTCCTCAACAATCCCACGATAGTTCTGTAAGGCGTCGTAGCCTCGGTCCGCGCTCACCGTATGAACGACCCTCCGCTGGGTGAGACACCCCGCGGCTTTTCCTACTTGAACGCCGGGATCACCTTCTCGCACATCAAGCGCATTGAACGTTCAATCTCGCCCTCTGATATCTCCTCTCCGGCGTTGAACTCGGCGACAAGGGACGTCAGCTTCAATCGATCCTTCAGTTCATGAATTCGGTCGATCACCATCTCGGGCGTTCCGACAATCGCCTTGTCCACACGTACAGAGTCCCAGGACAGGCCCGCCAGTTCCGCGCTACGGGATGTGCGCTCGGAATCGTGTGCAACATCGGCCCGGCCTTCCGTCGCCGCTATCTGGCCACCCAGGCGGCGAAACTGCTTCATGAAACTGGCCTCTGGAGCGCTCTCCGCCTCCTCCCGAGACTCTGAAATGTAGACCGGCACACGAAGCGACACGTCAGGGGGGCCATCGAACCCGGAGGCTTTACGGGCGTCCTGGTAGTCACCCACGTACCCCTCTACAAGGGCCGTGTTGTGCTGCCTGACGCCTATGAAGAGCGGGATGTTCAACCTGCCCACAACCGGAAACGAGGCCTCGGAGTTCGCCGCCATCCTCAGGGGCGGGTGTGGCGACTGGACCGGCTTCGGCACCAGGCAGACGTTGTCATACGAGTGAAACTTACCGCTGTACGAAAACCGCTCATGCGTCCACGCTTTGACGATAATTTCGATGTCTTCAAAGGTGCGCTCGCTGCTGGTCGAGTAGTCGATACCGTAACCGTCGTACGCGGCCGGTGATCCGCTTCTGCCGATGCCAAACTCCAGCCGGCCGCCGCTTATCTGGTCCAGGGTCGCCGTCTCCTCTGCAACGCGCATCGGGTCGGTCAACGGCAATACAAGCACGGCGGTGCCGATCCTGATTCGCGTGGTCCGGGCGGCGATGGCGGAACCGACCGCCATCAACGAGGTGAGGACAGCGCGGTCCGGCGTGAAGTGGGACTCGGCCATCCAGATAGCGTCCAGGCCCATCTGTTCCGCCAGGTCAACCTGACGCCAGCCTTCCGCGAAATCCTCCGCCTGCGACCGCCCCGGACGGGCGTGGAACTCCATGAACGTGCCGAAATCCAATTTGACGCTCCTACAGGCGGCCGGGCCGGGGTTTGCGAGATGGCCGGCTTGTGCCGGACGGTAACGGAGCGGACGTGAAACGTCGAGCGCGCGGGTGAGGAGCAACTACCGGGTCCGGCTGGTCAGACGCCGGATGTTTTACCGGTGTTGTCGCGCGATCAGCCTGTCCGCTTCAACCGATTCGAACCAGGTCTCGAGTTCGGAAAGCATACGGCGGGCGCGCTCCGGGCCGGCCTCAGCCCATCCCCCGGCCATCAGGTCACGAGGATGACACGTAGCAAGAGACCGCCTTTCACGTCCGTAGCGTATTCCCGGCTAGACTTCCGCGCGGGGCACACCGCTCCACGGCAGATAAGGACCCCATCATCATGACGACCACGACCCCCGGCAAGCGCAAAACCCGTTCCAGGCGAGAGGCGAAACGCGCCCCCGGCAAGTGGCGGTCGTGGGAGACGACCGAGGGCGCTATACGCGCGCCTCACCGGTCAATGATGCGGGCGATGGGGCTGTCTGACCGTGACATCGCCCAGCCGTTTGTCGGCGTCGCGTCGATGCACAACGAGGTCACGGTGTGCAACATCGGAATCGCCCCGCTTGTGGACGAGGTCAAGCGCGGGGTCTCCCAGGCTGCGGGCACGCCCTTCATGTTCGGCACGATAACCGTGTCCGACGCGATCTCGATGGGCACCGAAGGAATGAAAGGCTCTCTCGTGAGCCGGGAGATCATCGCCGACTCGATAGAAACCGTGTGTTTCGCAGAGCGGTTCGACGGCGTGGTGCCGGTAGCCGGGTGCGACAAGTCCCTGCCGGGCTCGATGATGGCGATAGCGCGCCTCAACATCCCGGCGGTGTTCGTGTACGGCGGTTCGATCATGCCCGGTTACTGGGAGGGGAAGCCGTTCCAGATCCAGGACGTGGCGGAGGCCGTCGGCGGGTAGCCGAGCGGGGTGCGGGATGATGCCGGACTGCGCCCCCTGGAGAGCG
>JADFRU010000342.1:0-2638 GCA_022561115.1 Chloroflexota bacterium
CAACGCCGGCAAGACACGCATGGACGAGCCGAAGCTCCAGGAATTGCTTTCATCGGTGGTCGCATCAGGCGCGCTGCGCGCCACCGAAGCGCCCGTCGCAGCGGATGTATTCGTGCTGTCCGTGCCGACCCCTATGGCCGACGATCACCGCCCGGTGCTGGACCATATCAGGAGCGCTTCGGAGGCGGTCGGCGCTGTGCTGCGGGCAGGCAACCTGGTGATCCTGGAATCGACCGTACCGCCGGGCACGACGAACGGCCTTGTACGGAGCACGCTGGAGGCGGCGTCCGGTCTGAGCGCAGGGGACGGGTTCAGCCTGGCGCACTGCCCGGAACGCGTGCTACCCGGCGACATCATGCGCGAGATCGCAGAGAACGACCGTATTGTCGGCGCCGGAGACGCACGGGCGCGCGCACAGGCGACGGCGCTGTACCGGTCATTCGTCACCGGCGAGATCTACGAGACAGACTCCCTGACCGCCGAGCTGGCGAAGCTGTCCGAGAACATCTACCGGGACGTGAACATCGCACTTGCGAACGAGCTGGCGATGCTGTGCGAGGAGCTGGGTGCGGACGCCTGGCGCGTGATCGAGCTGGCAAACCGGCACCCGCGCGTCCAGTTACACCAGCCGGGTCCCGGCGTCGGCGGATACTGCATACCGGTGGCGCCGTGGTTTCTCCTGGCAAGCGCAGACTCATCAGCGGGGCTCATTCGCGCCGCACGCGAGGTCAACGCTATGCAGCCGGCCCGCGTCGTTGAAGCCGCCCTCGCGGCATGCGGCGATACGGACGCGCCGTGCGTGGCGGTCCTGGGCGTGGCGTACAAGGCCGGCGTCGGCGATCCCCGGATGAGCCCGTCCACCGAAGTGATCGCAAGACTTGAGACTGCGGGCGCCGAGGTTCGCGTCCACGACCCGCTTGTGAACGACTACTCTTCGCCGCTGCTTGCGCTACACGAGGCGCTCGACGGGGCGGACCTGGCGCTGATCCTTGTGGACCACCCGCAGTTCCGCGCTATCGACCCGGAAGAGGTCGCCGGGCTTATGCGCGGGCGGGTCGTTCTGGACGGTCGTAACGCGATCGATCCAGACCTGTGGGAACGGGCCGGTTTCACGGTGCTGCGGACCGGCGTCGGGCGCAGCACCGCCGGGTAGCCCGCGCACGGGTAGCCCCGTCCAGTTCATGCCGCGGGCATGCCCTCTTCAGGCCAACTCCTGGTGAAGCATCCGCGCCACCGGATTGCCACGGGTGCGGTTGTGGAAGAATCCGATGATCGTCGCCCCCGCGCTGGACAGGACGTCCGTTGCAGACTCCGCAGAGGAGAGTGTCGTGTGCCGTCCATCAACGACCAGGACCGTCCCGTCTACGAGAGGCCCGAGACGGGCGGCGTCTGCGGACTCAAGCGCTGCCGCGCCGTCGAAGAGAACCCAGTCGGCACGCTCGCTCAGTCCATGCACCAGCTCGTTCATGCGCTCGGAATCGACCCGCGGCACGACCATGTCCGGGCTGCGGCCGCGCGTGACTATCGAGATGCCAGGCTCGGGGGTTTCGGAGAGGATATCGTCCAGGCTGACGGACGGGTCGTTCAGGTACTCTGACAGGCCGTTACGGTCATCCAGTCCGGGCCAGTTGGCCTCGATAGCGGTGGCGCTGCGCACGTCCGCTGACACGATTACGACCGAAGAACCGTCCTCGGCGAGAGCCAGCGCCATGTTGGAAACGACGGTCGTCTTGCCCTCCCCGGTGTGCGCCGACGTGATGAGGAGCGATCGTCCATGCGGCCCGCGCGGCAGTGCGCCGTTGATACGCGCCTTGGCGGCGCGAAATGGTTCTATTCCCGGCTCAGTCCGGCGCTGGTCACGCACGCTGCCGATGGACGGCAGACCAGTCCTGGCGGAGACCTGCGCCGGCCAGTTGGCCCGGCCATCCGCCCATTCCACGAACAGGGCCGCCAGTAAGCCGATGAAAAGGCCGACGGCCCCAAACATCAACACCACGGATACGACACGGGACGTGCTGGTGACGATGACCGGGGTAACCGGGTCTGATGGGCCCACCACACGCGATGCGACCTCCGCCCGCTCGACGATCTCCAGGTTGACCCGCAGGTTCCCGAGAACAACTGACGAATACGCGTCGGAAGCGGACAGGGCGTCTGCATAACCGTTCGCCATGGCTATGGCTTCACCAGCCGTGTCCATCGTGCCGGTGACTGTTATGAACTGCGTCCCCGGCTCGACGGTGATCTCGACATGGTCCGGAACTTCCCACGGGGACATTTCGAGGCCGAGTATTTCTACAAGGGCCTGCCTGACGGAGAGCGTGGTCAGTGCGTAGCGATAGGTCTGCGTGAGAGCCTGGCTGAGGCGTATAGCCTCTCCCGTCGCGGCCGCATCATCGTCGCCGATCACGGGAATCACGGCGTAAACCGACGAAGCTGTGTAGGTCTCCGGCACCGGAATCGGGACCACGATTTCAGTCGCGGCTTGATCGAGAGGACTGGTGCGCAGAATCTGGGTGATCACAGCGATCACGAGTGCGGCGACGAATATCGCACCGATGATTCTCCACCGCAGGTAAAAAATACCCCATAGCTGGGTCAGGTCGATGCCACGTTCGGTCTCGCTGCGATCCATCAC
>JADFRU010000025.1:0-10338 GCA_022561115.1 Chloroflexota bacterium
TGTCAGATCGAGGCGATTCGTTTCGCTTAGACGGCGCTCTTGTCGCTCTCCGTCTCGTCGGCATCATCGGCCAGGGTGTCACCCTTGCCGGTCACCGACCGCCGGAACTCTCGGATGCCCTTGCCGAGGCCACCGCCTAGTTCGGGCAACCGGCCTATGCCAAATACGATCACCACGATCACCAGGATAATGATCAGTTCGGTCGGGCCTATCCTCGGCATCTTGCGTTACTCCAGTCATGTCCAGATCAAAATGACCCGGGCAACGCTAACCTGGCTACCCGGTATCTGAGCATTCGTGCGGCTTCCGAGTATAGACGGATTCAAGCGAGAAAATATGCACGAAAAATGACCGAATGTGTACGAAATATCAAAATCAACCCATGAAACGCCAGACCGCAACAAGCCGGCTCAGGACCTCGACGTTCGCAGCGTCGCACACGATCGCTTCCATCTGGCTGTTCTCCGGTTGCAGCCGGACCTTATCGCCCTCCCGGTAGAACCGCTTCAGGGTTGTCTCGTCTTCCAGTTTCAGGCGGACCGCCGCCATCTGACCGTTCTCGACCCGGCTCGTCTGTTCCATGATGACCAGGTCTCCGTCGCCGATCAGGGCGTCGATCATCGACTCGCCCTTGACCCTCAACGCGTACAGCCTTTCACCCGGGCCGGTGATCGATTGCGGCAGGTCGATGGTTTCCTGCGCATCGCCTGCGCCCAGGGATTCCGCCGTGGGCAGCGGGAACGGCGACCCTGCGGCGATCGTGCCGAGCAGCGGGATCGAGATCGTTTCCGGCCTTTCGGTGCGCCGGCTGCCGCCCTGAAGGAGCTGGAGCCCGCGGGACACATCGGCGTTGCGGTTGATGTAGCCCTTGGTGCGCAGAGCGTTGAGGTTGTAGTCGACTACCGAAGTGGAGCTGATTTCACAGCCGGCCTGTATGTCCCGGATGGTCGGAGGGTAGCCATTGTCGTCGAGGAACTCCTCGATAAAGCCGAGGATCCGCTGCTGTCTTTCGGAGAGCTCTCTCATCTATTCGACCATCCGTTGTGCCGGACTGCGGGGTTGGGTTTGCGATCAATGTCTGCGCCTGTTACGCACTAATGTTCTGAACGCTAGCAATGCCCCGCGTGCGTGTCAACGCGACCGTGTCGCTCGTTTTCGTGATACCGGGTAAATATCTCGAATCAACGGCAGGGCGAATAGCCACGATGGGACCGTGACAGGTTCAGCGAGGGCTTCCATCCCTTTTCGGCTCTGTACAGCGCAAGTTGCGGAGGTTTTGCGCTATTCGTCAGCACCCGGGAGGGTAACTTAGCCGGCCGATCAAGTTGCCCGAGGCGTCGAAAAGACCAGCCTCATCCGGGTTGCGGTTGTTCCATACGCCGCGGCCCCAGCCGAAGCTGAAACCGCCCGTCTCAGGGTGGAGTTCGTTGGTGTACACGCGAACCGACTCACCGGGGTTGAGCGTGTATGGCGGGAACAGGAACGTCGGCGCGCCATCGGCGATATCTGTAAGCGTCCAGCCCCCGATGTTTGTCGAGGCGCTCCCGAAGTTCTGGATTTCGACGTATTCGTCCGCTTCGGTCTTCGGCACGACGCCGTCGAAGAAGATGCAAACGATTCCGATGTTGATCGGAGCGGGAGCGGTGGTAGGCGTGGGCGTGGTGGTCGGTGTGGCCGGAACATGAGTAGGGGTCGCCGTCGGGATCGGCGTGGGTTTGGGGACGACCGGGGTTTGCGTGGGCGGAGTTTCGGTGGGTGTGACCTGTTCAACGTCTGAGGGTTGTTCGGTGCTTGAGGGACCGGGTGTAGATGTTGGCTCGGGTGGAGGGGTTGGCGTCGGAAGCTCCGCAGGTACAGGTGATGGAGTGGGGGTCACGCCGGCGATCGTCGGCGTCCCGGCAGGCACGGGTCCCGGGGTTGGCTCGGACGCTCTGGTGGCAGGCGTGGCGGTGGCGAGAACCGGCGCGGCCGGCGACGCAACGCCAGGGGAGGTGATGATCGGAGTGGCTGTGACGAAGGGCGCCGGGGAGGGCGCTGGCACGGACGTTACAGGTTCGGCCAGAGGCAGAGACGTAGCGGATGGGGTTTGGTTTGCCGGACCGGCCGGCCCGTCGTCTTGTTGCGTGGCCGCGGTCGGCGATATGTTGCCGCATGCAACCGCGATGACGGCCAGCAGGGCTGCGCCCAACCGGGGTGCGCGTGCCGCCAGTACTCGTAACCGTGATCTCCCAGGGGCCGTGCCCGGCCCGGTAACTTTCTCGAGGTCCGCCGGAGGGTGCGGTTCTACGATGAGACCTTCCATCCTCACCCTTCCACGGAAGTACTGGCTGCTCGCCGGGTTCACGCGGTCACGCCCTGGACAACCACCAAAAGGCCGGCCCCACACCCCCTTCTGAATCAGGAGGGCGCTATTTTACGTCTCCCTGTCTCCGGGCGCAGGAGGTATCCCCGGGTGACGTGGATTCCTAGCCGCCCCCGTGCCCGGCGTGATCGTGGCCGGCGTGGTCCTGCCCGGGGTGCTGGTGATCCGGGTTGTGCCCGGCGTGATCATGCTCGTCGTGTGCATCCGCCAGCTGGGCGTGTGAGTCACCGAACGAGATACCTTCCAGCGTTTTCGGCGGCTCCCCGGGACCCTCCGCCTCTCCGAATGAAACGTAATGCGGTGGCGGGTCATGGAAAACCAGGTAGGCGGCGCGATTCGACGCTGAGAGTCTTTCTGCGGCTCCAAACCAGACGACTTCCGGGCCGTTCATCAACTGCGTCGGACCGCCGCTCGCCTCGTCGCGTAGCTCGTCAGCGATCGGCTCTCCGTTCGGCGGACCCACGCCCCATGCCACAACGCCTTCGTAATCGCTCGGCAGGACGAACCGCCAGTGCCTTACAAAGCCGAAATGTGGGCGAACCTCTACCGCAACGTGGCCTTCAACACCCCCGTAGGGATGATGAACGTTCCATGCGTAGTGAGTTCGCGGTTCGCCAGATCCCGGACCCGGACTGTTGGATCCCGGACCCGGATTGTTGGGCCCCGGACTATCGGCGTCCGGGCCATGGGCGTTTCCGTGATCGGCGTGCGTCAACTTACCGTGTGGGCTCCGGTAGGCACATCGGTGCGCATCACGGAACGCGTCTCAGACCGCATCCCGGTACGCAACCCGGTATATATCTGGGGTGTTACGAGTCCTGGCTTGCTCGCGCCCGGTTGAGTTGCCGGGTCAGGCGTGAGACGCGGCGTGCCGCGTTGTTGGAGTGAAGAACGCCCTTGTTGGCTGCCACCGTTAGCGCGCTCACAGCGGCCGTGACGGCCTGCTGGGTCTCATCTGATGCCGGGTCAGCCTCGATAGCGGTGCGGGCTGCCGCCACCCTGTTTCGGGCCAGCGTTCGTATCGGTCGGTTGCGTATGGTCTTCCGGTCGGCTACGCGCTGTGCCTTCGCTGCGGGCATGATTCGTTCGTTCTCCTCAAGAAAAAATCCGGCGCATGGCGCCGGACGGGGCCTGGATGTCCGGGTCGCCGGTGTAGACCTACCCGGTTCCCTGCCTCTGTACCGACTGCACCCCGGGAACCGCTTCCAGCCGGGCGCACAATCTGGTCAATTGATCAACCCCACTAGTGTACACGGTGAGCTCAACGGTCGAACGTCCGTACGCCTGTTGTTCAGACGAGTGGATGCGATGGATATTGGCCTTCTCACGTGACACGACGGCGGTCAGGTCTCTCAGCAGGCCGACGCGGTCCCAGGCGTCGATCTTCAGTCGTGACGAATACCGCTCCGCAGAGTGGCCCCATGCGACCTCCATGAGTCTTTCCGGCTCAACGCGGGCGCGTAGATTCGGACAGGTCTTGAGGTGGACGGTGACGCCGCGCTCACGCGTTCGGTAGCCGATGATCGAGTCCCCGTATACGGGCGAGCAGCAGCGCGCCAGCCTGGTGACCATCTGGTCCAGTCCCAGTACGACGACGCCGTAACGTAACGTGTCGCCATCCGTTGAGGGCTGGGATTCCGGGATCTCCCTTGTGACATCGACCAGCCCGCGGACAACATCTCCCGGTTGCATCGCACCGCTTCCAAGCGCTTCTGCGAGCTCGTCGGGAGAACCGAACCCGAGCGTCTCTGCGATCTCGGTTTCCGGTGTGGTCGATCGAAGATGCCTGATCTGCCTGCGGAGCAGATCGCGGCCTCTCTGGACGTTCTCTTCTCGCCGTTGCCTGCGGAACCAGGTGCGCACCTTTTCCCGGGCGCTGGCCGTGACCAGGAACCCGAGATCAGGGTTCAGCCAGTCCATGCTGGGTCCGCGTGCGGCGCGTGACTTGCGGATCTCCACGGTGTCGCCGTTTTCCAGCACGGTATTGAGCGGAACCAGTTGGCCGTTGACAGAGGCTGAGACCGTGTCATGGCCAAGATCTGTGTGTACGCGGTAGGCGAAGTCCAGCGGTGTTGAACCGCCCGGCAGTTCCTTGATCTCGCCCATTGGCGTGTAGACGTACACCTGGTCCCGGAGGATGTCTGTGCGCACCGTGTCCAGGTACTCGCTGTCGCCCTCAAGCTCATTCTGCCAGTCCAGAAGCTGGCGCAGCCATGACATGCGCTGCTCAAAGTCTTCGTCAGCGTCCGAGTCGCCCTCTTCTTTGTAGGCCCAGTGCGAGGCGACGCCGTTCTCGGCGAGGTTATGCATCTTGCGGGTGCGGATCTGCACCTCTACGGGCGCGTTTTCCTCGCACATGACCGAGGTGTGGATTGACTGGTACAGGTTCTGCTTGGGGCTGGCGATGTAATCATCAAACTGGCCCGGGACGGGACGCCAGAGGCCGTGGGTTATCCAGAGGACGCGGTAGCACTCTTCCTCCGTGTTGACCAGTACACGCAGCGCCGTCAGGTCCTGGATGTCGTTGAACTGACGACCAAGCTCGGCGTACTTCTGCATCTTCTGGTAGATGCTGTACAGGTGCTTTGGCCGGCCGTGGACCTCGGCTTTTATATCGTGCTCGTTCAGCGCGTCCTGGAGGATCTTCATGACGCGCTCGGTATATTCCTCGCGCTCGGCTCGCTTGCGGTTGATCAGGCGGTATACGGAGCGGTACTCCCGCGGTTGCAGATGGCGGAACGCCTCATCCTCAAGCCGCCATTTCAGGTCCCACGCGCCCAGCCGATGCGCCAGCGGCGCGTATATCTCAAGGGTTTCCCGTGCGATCGCGATGCGTCGTTCCGGGACATGGGCGTTGAGGGTGCGCATGTTGTGGAGACGATCAGCCAGCTTTATCAGGACCACGCGGACGTCCTCGGCCATCGCCACGAGCATCTTGCGCATGCTCGCCGCCTGCCTTACCGCTCGTTCGTCCGGCTGATCATCGCCGTTGAACGGGAACGTGGTCCCGCTGGCGCGGTCGCCGCGCGTCAGGATGTCAATGGAGTTCATCTTGGTCACGCCGTCGACCAGTTTTGCGACATCGTTGCCAAACCGCTCTTCAAGCTCTTCGCGCGTGACCTCGCAGTCTTCGATCACGTCATGCAGCAGCGCTGCGGCCAGGGTGGTTGCGTCCATCCGGCGTTCGGCCAGGAACTCGGCGGTGGCGATCGGATGCTCGACGTACGGCTCGCCGGATAACCGCGACTGCCCGGCATGCGCTTTCGTAGCGAATTCAAGCGCGCTCCGCACGAGGCTGGCGCGTTCTTCGCCGAGGTAGGAGTCGATCTTTGTTAGAAGAGTTGGGGCGGACATGGGCCTTTTAACGAGCGGATCGTGGGTCTGGAACCCGGCGGCGCCGTCTCGCCATCTGGCGGCGGCTATCTTATTTTACGATGCCGGTACATCGACACCAAGTGCGTGAACGCGCGCCGGAGCCCCGGTCTATTCCCCGAGCACCCGGGCGAGTTCGTCGCGGGCGAACACTGGCAGGGGCGATTCAGCGCCTTTTGTACGAATCTTTAGCCCGTCGCCCGGTGGCCTGACCTCGCCGATATCGGTTGCGACTACTCCCGCTGCGGTCACTGCGTTGATCACCCTTGAAGCGTTCTCCGGCGCTGTCGTGATCAGCAACGCGCCCGATGCGATAAGGCCCCACGGATCGACGCCGAGTGCGGAACACAGCACGGCGGACTCTTCAAGGACGGGAACGGAGTCTGCGTCGATAGCGACGCCGGTCCCGGACGCCGTGGCAAGTTCAGCAAGCGCGGTGGCCAGTCCGCCCTCGGTCGGATCGTGCATGGAGGTGACGTAACCCGTGGCGTGTGCGGCCCGCGCTTCTGTGACCACGCTGATGCCCGGTGTGTACAGGTAGTTAGCGGCGCGCTCGATGACATCAACGGCCACCCCGGCGCGTTCAAGTTGCGGTCGCGCCTCGCGCGCCAGCAACGACGTTCCCTCGATGGCGATCCCCTTTGTCAGGATCACCCGGTCACCCGGACGTGCGCCCGCCGTCGTCACCTCGTCGCCCTTCGCCACCTCTCCCAGCATCGTTCCTGAAATGATCGGCCGCGGCAGGTCGAGCGTCATCTCCGTGTGTCCACCGATCATGGTGACGCCGAGCGCGTCACACGCATCGGAAAGCTGGTCGAATATCTGCTCCACTTCAAGGGGCGTGATGCCGACCGGCAGCAGCGCCGTGGCGAGAAACCACTTTGGATCGGCGCCGCAACACGCCACGTCGTTTGCGTTCACCTGGACGGTGTACCAGCCGATCAGGTCTGTCGCGAAGGTCACCGGGTCGCTTTTTACGACGAGCAATTTATCGCCGAAGTCGATAAGCGCGGCGTCCTCGCCGACGCCCGGCCCTACCAGCACCCGCGGATCGTCACGCTGAACCTTTGCCAGCAAACGAGCCAGCAGGTCCGGCGGCAGCTTGCCGGCGGGCAGGCCTTCGCCTGGGTCGGGGGTCAAGAGTGACCGCAGCGCGACGAATGGCGGCGTGTACGCGTACTCAACATGGCGGCCAGATTGTACGACCCCCGAATTGTGCGGCTCTTACTCTTAGGAGAAGGCGATCGACGCTTGATGCCGTTCCCGTCCTACAATGCCGGCGGTCAGCGACATAACCCACAGAAGGACGTCAACATGCCCGAAATGACCGGCGCGGAAGCACTTCGCAGATCTCTTGAAGCGGAGGGTGTGGACACCGTGTTCGCCCTTCCCGGCGTACAGATCATGGCGGCCTTTGACGCCCTGCACGACAGCCAGTCGATTCGGCTCATCAGCACGCGTCACGAGCAGACGACCGCGTACATGGCGGACGGGTACGCCCGCGTCGCTCGTAAACCGGGCGTGGCGCTTGTTGTGCCGGGTCCCGGCGCGCTGAACGCTTCCGCCGCGATCGGCACGGCGTATGCGTCTTCGTCGCCCGTCCTGCTTATTTCCGGCCAGATTCCCAGCGGCTCGATCGGCAAAGGAGAGGGGCAGCTGCATGAGGTTGAGGAGCAGCTCGACATTTTCAAGCCCATCGTCAAGTGGAACACCCGCGTCGGGTCTGTCTCGGAAATACCGGTCGCCATTCACGAGGCGTTCCGGCAGATGACGACGGGCCGCCCGCGTCCGGTCGAGGTGGAGATCCCGCCGGACATCCTGGCCGCTACGGGCGATGTGGACATTCTGGAAGCTGAACGCTACCCGGTCCAGCAGCCATCTGCCGACCTCGTGGCGCTTGCGGCGGAGGCGCTGGCGAAGTCAGAGCGTCCGGCCATCGCTATCGGAGGAGGGACTCTGCGTGCTGAAGCAGGGGCGGAGGTGGCAGAGATCGCCGAGATGTTGAGCGCCCCGATCGTTGCGACGCAACAGGCGAAGGGCGTTGTCCCGGCGGATCATCCGCTGTTCGTGGGTGTGCATTTCGCCCAGGTCGGCGTCAGCGGCGAACTGCTCAGCGACTCAGACGTGATCCTGGTCGCCGGGACTCGTTTCATGGTTCCCGGGTTTAAGGCCAAAGAGGGTCAGACGATCATCAAGGTTGACGTTGATCAACGCGAGCTCGACAAGGATCACGGCACCACGATTGCCATCAAGGCGGACGCGAAGGCGGGACTTGCGGCGATCGCCGGTGCGCTGCGCGAACGGGGTGTGGAGCAGGCGGGCCGGGCGGATGGCTCGCGCGCTTCGGCCTTTGCCGCGCAGCAGCGGGAGTTTATGGACAAGGCGGCCCCGGAGCAGATGGCCTGGGTGAATGCAGTGAGGGAAGCGACCGCCGACGATGCGGTCATCATCTCAGGGATGACCAACATCGGCTACTGGAGCCACGTGGGCTACGACGTGCGGGACGGCGGCGAGTTCATCACCTCCGGCTACTTCGGCAATCTTGGCTTCAGTTTTCCGACGGCGCTCGGGGCCAAGGTGGCCGCAGGCGACCGTGCGGTGGTGGCGCTGTGCGGCGATGGCGGGTTCATGTACAGCCCGCAGGAACTGGCGACGGCGAAGCAGTACGGCATCAACCTTGTTGTCATCGTGTTCGACAACGGTGCGTTCGGCGCGTCCCGCTGGGACCAGCAGCAGCGCTACCACGATCGCGAGATCGGGACCGAGTTCTTCAACCCGGACTGGGACACGTTAGCGGCCGCGTTCGGCATCCGCTCCAGGGGTGTGGACACGCCTGACGGATTGAAAGCCGCATTGCAAGAGGCGGTGGCGCTGAACGAGCCGTCGTTGATCCACGTTCAGCTACCGATTATGGCGCCGCCGTTCCAGCTCTAAGACCGATGACGGTCTGACGCGGTTACGGATTCATCACCGGAAGCTGTCGCAGCGGCGCGCCATTCGGGACGCCCAGTATGGGGAATGAAGATCGTGCATACGAATAGTTTTGTTCGTATGCACGAACCATACGTGGGATAGCTTTAATTACCCGGGGTGTGAGAGATTCGTGAGTTTCCAAAATCCGAGGTATTCACGGGTTGACTTCGCATGTACGAAGCCGGAAACTCGTATGTACATTAAATATCGATTGTGCGCCCGAAGCGGGCATATTTTCGGACACCGGCGGGATTCCCACAGCGCCTGACGCCGCTCAAACCGGCTGATCCTCCTTGCCCTTGCCGTCCCGGTTGCGTCCGATTCCCGCCCAGAGGCCGCAACCTGCGACGAAAGGGTTACAACGAGGAATGACGACCGAAACATCAAATGTCATGGCCCGGCGCTCCATGCTGGTGGCGCTGGGCCTGGCCGTGGCACTGATACTGACCATTGCCTGTTCTTCCGACGCCGATGGCGACGTCTCGGGCCAGGAGTTGGCGGCAAATTCCGTGACGCCCATCCCACAGGCAGCGGGTAGCGCCGAGGCCGGTGGGAAGCTTGTTATCTACTCCGGCCGCAGTGAGTCGCTTATCGCTCCGCTGATCGAGCGGTTCGAGGCGGAGACCGGCATCGATGCTCGGGTCAACTACGCGGGCACGGGCGCTCTTGCAGCCACGCTGCTTGAGGAAGGCGGCCGTTCGCCGGCCGACGTGTTCTTTGCCCAGGACCCGGGAGGCCTCGGAGCCGTGATCGAGCTTATCGATACGCTTCCAGACGAATTGATCGGACGTGTTCCAGACTGGGCTCGTTCCCCTGATAACCTGTGGGTTGGCATCTCAGGCAGGGCGCGAACCGTTGTGTACAACACCGAGAAGCTGGGACCGGAAGACCTGCCGGACACGCTGGACGGATTCACCGACCCGAAGTGGAAGGGCCGGATTGGATGGGCCCCGACAAACGGCTCGTTCCAGGCCATGGTCACGGGGATGCGTCTCATCTGGGGAGAAGACCGGACGCAGGAGTGGCTTGAAGGCATCGTTGCGAACAAACCACGGGTCTACCCCAAGAACACACCGATCGTCGGGGCCGCCGGCGCCGGAGAGATTGAAGTCGGGTTCGTTAACCACTACTACCTGCACCGGTTCCTGGCCGAAGAGGGCGAGGGATTTGGAGCTCGCAACTACTTCCTCCCCGGTGGCGGACCCGGGTCCGCGGTACTGGTGACGGGCGTAGGGATCCTGAAGACCTCTACAAATCGCGCCGCCGCCGAACGTTTTGTCGACTACCTGTTGAGCGCCGATGCCCAGCGGTATTTCGCCGAGCAGACTTTCGAGTACCCGTTGATTGATGGCATCCCGAGCGCGGCGCTCCTGCCCCCGCTCGACGGGCTGAACACGCCTGATATAGACGTGTCTGACCTGGGCGACCTGGCGGCCACGCAGGACCTGTTGCGAAAGGCGGGCGTTTTGCCGTGATCGGCCCGCGGGCAATAGTTTCGGCAGCAGTCGGATCGGGGGCGATGTGGACGCCCCGCCGGCTGCTGCCGCGTTGGTTGAGGCGTGAGCCGCTGTCGCTCTGGCTGGCCGCTATCGCGGTCGCCGGGGCTGGGGGGTTGGCCGCGGTGTACCTTG
>JADFRU010000343.1:0-2624 GCA_022561115.1 Chloroflexota bacterium
CGCCGTGGAAGCTGTGAAGTCCAAGTCGTCGTTGGCCCTATCCCGCCCGATGGCGTACCACCCCGAAATCCAGCACAGCATCGCCGACATGACGATGACGTTGGACGCCATCCGGCCGCAGGTCGACAAAATTGCGAGCGATTGGTCGGAGGGCGTGGACCACGGCGCGATGTACGCCAGCAAGGTGTTTTCTGCGAAGCACAACGCCACCGTGGGCGCGTTCCAGGTGGTGGATACTGCTCTCGATCTGATGGGCGGGTTCGGCATCAACCGGGCGTCCGAGATCGAGCGTCTGTTCCGCGACTCTCGCCTGGGCCGCATCCACCCGGCCAACTCGGCGTTGACCTACGAGATCGTCGCCAAGCTGGCGCTCGGCATCGACCCGGACGAAGCGCCGCGCTGGGGTTAGTTCCCGGCCCGGACTTCCCGGACTTCCCGGACTTCCCGGCCCGGACTCCCGGACTTCCCGGACTTCCCGGACTTCAAGGAAATGGCTCTAGAGCTGCGCAGCCGGTGACCGGCTGCGCAGCTCTTTATGACGCTGAGCTAGTCAGACCCGCCCGCGAGAGCGCTAACCGACGCCGGGAATCCCCATGTCTCGGGAGAGATCTTGTCGACCTCGATTATCGTGTCGGCGGGGATGTTGGCGATCCGGGCGGCCTCGCGAATAGCTTCCGGACCGGTCGCCTCGTAGATGCAGTACGTCTTTCTCTTGTCCGCGCTCAGGAACGAGAACAGCCAGTCCACACCCGCGATTTCGTTGGCTCGGAGGATGTCCCCGATGTCTTCCTGTACAGCCTCAAGACGCTCCACATAGTTGCGTTCTATCAGGAAAAGTGGCATTTGATCCGATCCTTTGGTGCCGAATAATACTTAGCGTCACACCTGAAACCAGGGACCGGTGCGCCGCCATCCCGCCCGTCACATCACCCGCCGGTCTGCACGCTCCTCTGCGATAGCCCGGACAACGGACCGGACGTCGTCGATCAGTTGCTCCGCAGGCCGGTCCGGGTCCAGGGCCTGTTCAGCATCGTCAACCCAATCACCGAGCTCTTGATGGATCTCACCCAGCTCACGGTCGTTGAGCATCATCGGGTTGATCCCGCGATACCCGGGCGGCTCCCCCGGCCCCTCAGACATGCGCCGATGCAGGTTCACCGCCCGCGTTCACCGGGAGTTGTTGACGCGGCATCACGCCACACGCTCGAACTTCTGTATGGACCTGTACGTGTCCGGGAAGGTCCCGCGCCCGGCGTCACCGGACACCGTCACCTCGCCCACGTAAACGCTGCCGTCCGGTCCGATGGCGATCCCGTGCGGCGCAAAGAACGAACCCGGCTCAAAGATATCGTCGCCGCCCCATTTTCCTATGAGCTCGTGATCGACGGTCCAGATGCTCAGGCTGGGGATGCCCGGGTTGTCGGTCGGCGCTGCGAGACCGAGCCCTCCCTTGTGGCCGAGTTCCGCCACGTAGATCAAGCCGTCCGGCCCGGCGAACACGTCACATGGCCTGCTGACATCGTCCCACGTGTCCAGGTGCTCCCCGTCCTGCGTAAACACCTGCATACGCGAATTCTCGCGATCACAGACGAAAACGCGCCCATCGGGCGAAATAGCGACGGCGTGCGACAGGTTGAACTCGCCCGGCCCATCGCCCGGTCCGCCCCATGAGGCCTTGAGTGTGCCATCGGCGGAGAACCGGTGAACGCGGGCGTTCCTGTAACCGTCCGAGACGAAGATGTCACCGTCCGCGTTGAGGGCCGCCTTTGTCGGCTGGTTAAACGGCGGACCGCCGTGCGTGATCGTCCGGTAATCGGTTGTGACGCCGGTGTCCGATGGCTGATCTTTGGTGCCGATGGTCATCAGCACCTCGCCGGAAAGGGTCGTCTTCCGCACCGTGTGGTCAGCCACGTCCACGGCGTATATCAAGTCATCCGGCCCGATTGTTATGTTGTGGGCGCGGGTGAACAGGTCTGCTCCCCAGGCGTCATGAAGCGTCCCGTCCGGCTCGAACACCATCACCGGTTGAGGGCCGCGGTTGAACACGTACACAAGGCCCTGCGAGTCGACGGCGACCCCGGCGACTTCGCGGAATTCTGAGCTGTCCGGGCCCGGCCATCCCGGCACAACCCGGAACTTCATGTCGCCGGCGGAGACGATGGTGTCTGGCATCTGGGCTCCTCAGAAAATATCTCTAAATTGCCCCTCCCGGCGGGAGAGGGCGAGGGAGAGGTCTACATGATCGCCGGCGGGGATCGTTCTGGCGTTGACGCACCGCATATGGCGGGCGCACAGGCCGGTCTTGATTTCGACCTCGATGGCGAGCGAGTCCCTGTGACCAGCGGGGCTGCGCAGTCTACCGCGGGCGGTCCGGCCGGCATTGCCAGCATTTCAGGAGCCGTTTACTTGCGGCTAGTTATTCGTCTTCGGTCAGGCGGCGTTCGACGATACCGGCCAGGTCCGCAGGCTCGTATACGCACCACTCCTGGTCCAGGAGGGATTGTTGCCGCAACCCGTCGGCGCTGAAGGCGCTGGCGACAGCGATGCACCGCATCCCGGCGCGGACCGCCGATTCCAGCCCGATAGCCGAGTCCTCGATGACCACCGCCTCGCGCGCCGCAACC
>JADFRU010000344.1:0-2624 GCA_022561115.1 Chloroflexota bacterium
ATCTCCCTGTCCGGCCCATCCGGCTGCCCGACCGCGCCGGCGCTGCATACCAAGGCCGTGTCGCATGACCACGCGACCGACCCGCGGGCGCTGGACCGGGAGCGTGTCCGGCGAACCATTCGACGAGGGCCGCTGGGACGCATCGGTCACACGGTTCAGGGATCATCTGCGCACGAGCCTTCAGCTTTCGCCGTACACGGTCCGGAACTACGTCTCGGACATCGCCGCATTCGGGGAGTTCCTCCGGTTGCGACGTGTTCGGGACATGGGACGGGCTGACCGGCGGTTCCTGCGTGACTACCTGGCCTGGCTCCTCGAGCTCGGGTACGTCAAGCCGAGCGTGAGCCGCAAGCTCACCGCTCTCAGGGCCTTTTACAGATTTCTTACCGATCGCGGGGAAGTGGATCGGGACCATACCGACCTCGTCTCGTCGCCCAGGCTTGACCGCAGGCTTCCCGTCGTCGCCACGCAGCGCGAGATCGAAGCCCTGCTCGACGCCCCGGACACGGCCAGCGCCGGTGGCCTGCGCGACCGGGCGCTACTGGAAGTGCTGTACTCGGCGGGGTTGCGGGTCGCGGAGGTCTGCTCCCTGGACATCGGTGATATCGAGTTCCAGGCTCGTGAACTTCGCGTCATCGGCAAAGGAGCAAAAGAGAGAGTCGCCTTGCTCGGGAGACCGGCCCTGGCGGCGCTCGATCAATACCTTCGCCAGTCTCGACCCGCCCTGGAACACCGGCCCGCAGAGCAGGCGTTATTCCTTAATCGCTATGGCGGCCGTCTCGGCGTCCGCAGCGTTGAGCGCCTCGTCAAACGTTACGCGCTGAAGGCAGGCCTGCACCCTGAGTTTCATACCCACACGCTGCGGCACAGCTTCGCCACGCACCTGCTTGACGGCGGAGCCGATCTCCGGGGGGTGCAGGACCTGATGGGTCACTCAAGCCCGGCCACGACGCAGATCTACACCTACGTATCGACGGAGCAGGCTCGCCGGGTCTACCTGCAAGCTCACCCGCGAGCGGCCCGGCCGCCACGGCGCGCCGCTCCGTCGGAAAGCAAATAAACCCGGCAGGAGAGAATCCCCGGGTGCGCAGCGTCCCCTTTTCGTATCGGTAGAGGGGTGAGCGTGAGGGAGAAATCCTGATCGTGCGATTGCGCTGGATGGCGACATCCGGGAGAACATTCATCGGGAGAGGAGACGGGGACCGGGGTGCGCCGCGCCGCGTCCTCAGCGAGACGCGCCGATGCCGCAACACCGGTGCGCCCCGGACCTCCGGGGCCGCCGCCGTCCGCATGCTTCCCGGCCCCGCAGGCTCCAGGTAACCGGGGCGTTGTACCCTATCCTGTCGACGCCCACGTAAACGACGCTTCCCGCAGATCACTCGTACGTGCCGAGAAGCCGGGGGACCTGAACTCGCGTGACCAAGATTCTTGTCATCAACGGACCTAACCTGAACAACCTGGGCCGCCGGGACCCCGGTCAGTACGGGAGCATGACGCTCCCCGAGATCGAGGCGGCGGTCACAGACCGCGCCCGGGAACTTGGTGTTGAGGTCGCGTTCTTCCAGTCCAACCACGAGGGTGCGATCGTTGACTACCTCCAGGAGAACTCGGCTGACGCGGACGGCATCGTCATCAACCCGGCCGCGCTCACCGGCGTCGGCTACTCGCTTGGCGACGCCCTCCGCGACGCCGGATTGCCGTTGATAGAGGTCCACCTCTCCAACATCCACGCACGGGAAGAGTTCCGGCGCCACTCGGTTATCGCACCGATAGCCGTCGGCCAGATCGCCGGGCTGGGATGGCGCGGCTACCTGTACGCGTTGGAACACCTCACCCACCATCTGCGGGAAGGCGGTGCTGCTTGAGCGCAGTCGCGGGCCGAATCGATAATCTGCGGTCCAGGTTCAAAGATCTTGAAATCGACGCCTTCCTGGTCACAGACGATGAGAACCGCCGTTACCTGTCGGGGTTCGTCGGGACCGCCGGATACCTGTTCATCACGCAAAAATCCGCCGTACTGGCCACCGACTCGCGTTATACAGAACAGGCCGGCGACCAGGCCCCTGACTACCGTGTAGACCGGATCACCGGCCGGCTCGAATGGTTGCCCGCCCTAGCAGCGGAATTAGGGGTAAAGCGCCTGGGTTTCGAGGCCGATAACGTCACCGTTCACCTGCTCGACAGGTTCAAGGCGGCGGCGTCTGAGTCTGATAACGGGGCAAAGCAGCTCGAACTGGTTCCCACCACCGGCGTCCCGCTCGGGTTACGGGCCTTCAAGGACGCCGACGAGCTGGCCCTGCTTCAGAGGTCGATCGACATCGCGGACAAGGCTTTCACGACCGTCGCAGAGACCATTCGCGCTGGCGACACCGAGGAAGAGATCGCCTGGCGAATCGAGGTAGCTGTGCGCGAGCAGGGGGCGGAATCGTTATCGTTTCCGACCATCGTCGGCTCTGGACCTAACGCCGCGCTACCGCACCACCGCGCCGGCGAACGCAAAATCCGGGAGGGCGAGTCGATCGTTATCGACATGGGAGCCCGGTACCGGGGTTATTGCAGCGATCTCACGCGCACCGTCGTGGTTGGTGAGCCGGACGACCAGTTCAAGAAGGTGTACGACACCG
>JADFRU010000345.1:0-2621 GCA_022561115.1 Chloroflexota bacterium
CCTGCCCGGGAAGGACGAGGGATTTTCACCGGCACATCGTTCAACAACAAATCCTGATTTCGCGAGAGCATTGAACCTCCCTCACCCTGACCCTCTCCCGCCGGGAGAGGGGATCCAGGTGGCCCCCTTCGGATTGATTCAGGAGAAGGTTCGGGGGTGGGTGTTCTCTGTGCGAGCGCGCTCTGTTGACCGACGCCGATCTTGAGCGTGGAATAGGCGTCGGCGTAAATCAACCGGCTTCAATGCCGAAATGCAGAGGGCGATATGACAAAAAGACGTGTACTCGTAACCGGCCTGAGCGGCGCGGTCGGCTCGGCGATCCGGCCGGCGCTTGAGGAGCGGTACGAGGTAGCCGCACTGTCCCGCACGGGCGTTGACGGCGTGCCCGGCGCCCTCAATTTCCTGGGCGCAGTACAGGACGCAGACGCCATAAGGCCCGCGTTCGAGGGCGTGGACACGGTGGTTCACCTGGCCGCTGACGGCGGAGCGCACAGCAGCCAGGGCATGAACTCCGGCTGGGACGCCATGCTCCAGAACAACATCATCGGCGCATACAACGTGTTCAGCGCAGCCCGCGACGCCGGTGTGAAGCGGGTCGTTTTCGCCAGCACGGGGGCGACGGTCCTCGGCTACGAGCACGAGTCGCCGTGGCGCGAGCTGGTGTCGGATGACGCCTCAAAAACGCCGGAGTCGTGGCCGAACGTTACGCGGGACTCCGAGCCGAAGCCGTTCAGCCTGTACGCGGTCAGCAAGTTGGTTGGCGAGGACCTCGCCCGTTACTTCGTGAACACATCGGACATGTCCATCATCTGCCTGCGAATCGGCGGGGTCGGAGCGCGGGACGTTGTGAACGGCATACGCGGCCGGTCGATCTACTGCAGCCATGCCGATATGGCGCAGATGGCGGTGAAGTGCATCGAGGCGCCGGAGTCGGTGCGGTTCGACATCTTCTACGTGGTATCGAACAACAGGTACGGATACCGGGACATCTCGCACGCCCGGGAGGTGGTCGGCTACGAGCCGACGGGCAGCGCCGAGACTGCCGAACGCGCGTAGGGGAGGCGGTTGTCCGGAAGGCAAATCGCTCTACCCGGCGCTGCGGAGAGGGGAGCTGTTCATCCCGCCATGCCGCTCACCGGACCCGCTTATTCCGTACCGGCCCGGCGCCACAAGCGAATGCGTTGTTCATCTGGGAGTTCAGCCAGCGGGACTCCCCCTCCCAGCCTGTCCCTCCGCCTGCCTGATCCGGTCCCGGTATCGCAGCGCCTCTGCCCGCAGGGCCACTTCCGGGTCGACTCCAGATGCCTGAATCCGAGCCACCAGTTCAAACAACATCCGCCCTGCTGCGGCCTCATGTTCTGCCTCGTTTGCACCATCAAGGGCAGCGTCACCGCCCGGCGCCGGTAGCCCGGCCCGTCCAGCGCGCCTTTGCAACGCCGCTGTGTAGGCGAGCGCGGGCATGCCGGGGGGCAGGCCGTCCGTGATCGAGTCCCGGCCCGGCTCTTTGCTCTTTAGAGCGTCCCACTGCTTTGATACCTGCTCCGCCGTCTCAAGCTTCGGGCCATCCTCAACAAACACGTGCGGATGGCGGCGAACCAGTTTGTCGACGGTACCCTCGATCACGTCTTCCAGCGTCCATTCGCCGGCGCGCCGGGCGATGTCCGCATGGAACGTGATCTGCACCAGCAGGTCGCCCAGTTCCTCGGCGAGGGCGTCAGCGTCACCGAGGTCCAGGGCCTCCAACGCCTCGTAAGACTCTTCGAGCAGGTTGGGCCGGAGGGAGGCGTGGGTCTGCTCCCGGTCCCACGGGCAACCGCCCGGGTCACGCAGGCGCTGCACAATGGCGAGCAGGTCTTCCAGGGTGCGGGCCGGGGTCCGGGCCGGGGTCCGGTCGCTCGGATCAGAACGGGTCATGGAAAACATCTCCGGAAAGACCTGAAACGGGTGTGGACGGGCACGATTGAGGCCGGTCGCAACGTACCATAGGCCCAATGAATAGATTCAGACACAACGATCAACTCGCATCGTCCCGCGCATTCCGGCTGACGGTCATCGTCATTCTGGCGATAAGCCTGCCCCTGTTCTTCATCTCCTGGAACGTCCGCATCGTCACCAACGCACAGACCTTTTACGAGTGGGGATTCGACAACTACAACGTTGAGCGCACGACCGGGCTGGATGAGGCCGCCCTGAGCAGCGCCGCCGAGCAGCTGATCGACTACTTCAACAATGACGAAGAGTTCCTCGACATCCGCGTCAATTACCTCGGGGGCGAGATCGAGCTGTTCAGCCAGCGCGAGATCACTCACATGAGTGACGTCAAAGATGTCATCAACGCCGTTTTCACCGCGGGCTGGATCACCGGTGGGGTGCTGATCGTCGTCGTTTCCGGGGGGTTCTTCTTGCTCGGACGCAGGTTCCTGCCGCTGCTGCGCGCGGGGATCGTCTGGTCAACCATTACGGGATTGACGATCGCCGCCCTCTTCGGCATAGCAACGCTGATCGATTTCAACACGACGTTCCGATTGTTCCATGAAGTCACGTTCCGGAACGATTTCTGGAAGTTGAGCCCTCCCCAGAGCGTTTTGCTCCGCATGTTCCCGCAGGGCTTCTGGCTGACG
>JADFRU010000346.1:0-2617 GCA_022561115.1 Chloroflexota bacterium
GGGGCGCGGCGCCTGTAGATTCCGGCCTGGCCGACCCCGGCGCGCTCGCCAGCGCCACAAGGGAAAAGGCGCCGCCCGCAGGTCGCGGCATGTTCTACGGCTGGTGGATCGTCATCGCCTCGGTCTTCTCCAACGGCACCGGCGGCGCGATCCACTGGCAGGGGTTCTCCGTCTTCTTCCTGCCGGTCACCGAGAGCCTTGGACTGAGCCGGTTCCAGACCTCTCTGGTGTTCTCGTTCGCCCGGCTTGAGAACGGGTTGATGGGGCCGTTCACCGGCTACCTGATCGACCGTTTCGGCCCGCGCTGGATGGCGTTCTTCGGTTCGCTCATGGTCGGCGTCGGCTACATCCTGCTGGCGGCCACAGACACCTACTACCAGTTCCTGCTGGTCTACATACTCGTGATCTCGTTCGGCGCGTCGACCAGCTTCATGCAGGCGTCTATGGCGGCGCTCAACACGTGGTTCATCCGGCGACGCGGGCTGGTGATGTCCATCAACGCCGCCGGTATGCGCGGCGGAGCGGCCATATTCATCCCGACGCTGGGCTGGTTGCTGTCCGTGTACTCGTGGCAGACGGTGTCGGTCGGCATCGGCGTGATGATGATCGTCTTCGTCGCGCCGTTCGCCCTGACGTACCGCAAATCACCCGAGGCTTACGGCATGCTGCCGGACGGCGACACCCCGGAGATGCGGGAACGGGCGGAACGCGCCAGCGTAAGCAACTCCGCGCTGCGGTCCGACCAGTCGTGGGGCGTGAAGGAAGCGCTGCGGACCTCCGCATACTGGTTGCTTGCACTTGCAACTACCCTCCGGCTTGGCGTCACGAGCGCCATCCAGCTTCACGCCATCGCCATATTCGTGTGGAAGGGCCAGAGCGAGTTGGCCGGCGCTGCGATGCTGGGCGCCGTCGCCGCCATCGCCTTCCCCATAATCCTGTTGATGGGATGGCTGTCCGACCGCGTGGCGCGCGGGCCGCTGCTGTTCGTGTCGTACGCCATCTCAGGGGTCGGGCTGTTGCTGCTCAACTTTGTTGAGGGGACGGTCCCGGTCTTCATCGCCTTCGCCATGTTCGCCCCGGCACAGGCGTCGGCATCGGTCAACTGGTCGCTGGTAGGAGACCTGTTCGGACGCCGCAACTTCGCCACGCCACGCGGTCTTCTCGCGCCGATGTACAACGGAGCGACTGTTGTGACCGCCGCCGGAGCGGGCTACCTGTTCGACCGTACCCAGTCGTACAGCATCGTTCTGTGGGTGGGCGCAGTGCTTCTGTTTGCCGCCGCGTTCACTTTCTTGATACTGAAGCCGCCGAGGCGGTCCGACCGGACCGTCATAGCTGAACGCCCGAACTGACCGCCGCTATGCATGGGTCGATCGGTATCGACCCGGGGATCAATACCCCTGAGGCTCTCGAAGGGCCGCCCCTGCGGTGTGTCGCCTCCGGTCCCGGTATGCTCGCCACGGTGTTACCGTTCCGCATCGCGATCGATCACAGAGTTCCGAACCGTCGGGCAACTTTCATCATCGGGCATCATCGGGTCCCGACCGGGAATTGATGGGGAGAAAGACATTGAGTGCAGAGGCGAAGATCCGGGAACTGAATCTTGACCTGTCACACCCGCCCACACCGCTCGGCAACTACGTTGAGGTGGTCTCGACCGGAAACCTCGTGTTCCTGGCCGGACACGGACCGCGCGGCGCAGGCCCGGACGGAAAGTGGATGAACGGCAAGCTGGGCGCGGACATGACGGTTGAACAGGGCTACGAGGCGGCCCGGCTGACGGGCATCGGGCTGCTCGCCACCCTGCGGCACGAGATCGGCGACCTGGACCGTGTCACGCGCGTGGTGAAGGCGTTCTGCATGATCAACGCAACGCCGGACTTTGAGCAGCACCCCGCCGTTGCCAACGGCTTCTCTGACCTGATGGCGGAGGTGTTCGGCGATCGCGGCCGCCATGCGCGGTCGGCCGTCGGGATGGCCTCGTTGCCAAACAACATCCCGTTCGAGGCGGAGATGATCGTCGAGGTTGCGGCAAAGTAGCATCGGGGCCGGTCGAGGTCTAATCTACGACCCGCCAACATTGGCACGACTTCACCTGACGACATCGGGCGGAAGAGAGGAAGATGGGAATGGTCAGCACGAATACGAAGACGGTCGAAGATCGTTTTGAAGAGTGGAGAAACGTCCTCCACACACAGATTAACCTATTGGATGTCGACTACAAAACGTGGGATGCCATAAATCGATTGAATCGGGCCAGCGACCACCGTTTCAAGGCTGCGCCAAATTTCTGGAACTCGGTCCATCGTGCGTACATCGAACGCCTCATTATTGGGCTTTGGACCCTAACAGACGATAACGATTCTTCATCGGTGTCAATCAAACGGCTCCTGATATTCTGTGAGTCCAATCAGGCGATATTGTTCGACACATCTGCCGTGAGTAATAGAGTCGAACCGAAACTTTCTGAAGCGGACGCGTTCGAGAAACCATTCTTATTGGATATCATTAACAGAAATCACCTCGATGCGACCAAAATGGACCAGATCAAGCAAACATTTGCTGGTGCGGGCGCAACCGTGGAATCGCTCAAGGGGTGGAGAAACAAGGTACTTGC
>JADFRU010000347.1:0-2613 GCA_022561115.1 Chloroflexota bacterium
AAAAACATTCTCAGAAATAAGCCGGGAAACGGTCCCAGAAATAAGCCGGGAGTTGATCAGGGGATGACCAGAAGGTCCGGGAGCCCGCCAGCCGGTTTGACCAGGCATCAGGACGAGTTGGAGGCCGCGCTGAAGGCGCTGGTCGCCGATCGCCCGCTGCCGCTTTACCGGATGATGGGCTATCACATGGGTTGGGTGGAGACGACCGGTGAAGAACGCAGCGCGCCCACACGGTTACGCGTCCACGGCTCGCTCGTCCTGACGGTCTGCCGGACGCTGGGCGGCGGCTACAAGGACGCGCTTCCCCACGCCAGCGCTGTCGAATACCTGTACAACCACCTCCTGATACATGACGACATCCGGGACGGCAACTCCGAGCGCGACGGCATGGCGTCGGTGTGGTGGTCATGGGGTCCTGCACAGGCGATTAATACCGGCGACGGGATGCATGCGCTTGCACGTCTCGCGCTGTTCGAGATGCGGTCTGACGGGGTTGCCTCGGCATCAATCTCGGACGCGCTGCGTGTGCTCGACGAGGCGAACCTTGATACCTGTGAGGGCCAGTACCGGGATATCACGCTTCAGGAACGGCTTGACGTAGGGGTGGATGAATACCTGGCGATGTCGGAGTCGCAGACCGGCGCGTTGCTGGCCTGTGCGCTGCGGCTCGGCGCCCTCGCCGCCGGAGAGACCGGCGACGCTGTGGCGGAGGGGCTGAACGAGTTTGGCCGCAAGCTGGGGGCGGCGATCAGGGTGGCCGATGATTGCGACGTGTTCTGGCCGGAAGGGGAGCGTGACGAGACTCAGCAGGGCAGGCTGGTCGCCAAGAAAAAGACACTCCCGGTAGCGTACGCCATAGAGTCCGGGTCGGCGACGGACCGTCGCGTGGTCGGTGAGATCTACATGAAACGCGTGATAGACCCGGCATCCGCCGAGACGCTGACCGCTGTGCTGGACGCCGCCGGCGGCAAAGAGTTCTCCACGAGCACGATATCGCGGCTGGTAGGCGAGGCGGTGTCAGCCCTGGAAGCGGCAGCGTTGCCGGACGCCGCGATCGAGGAGTTAAGCGCCGCAGCGCGGTATCTGGCGACTCCGAGCGGTCTTGCGGCCGGTGGAGTTGCGTTCGGCGGGGAGGCGTAGATGCCCGCAGCCGGCAAGAAAACGATCGAAGACATTGATGTTCAGGACCGTCGCGTGCTTGTACGCGTCGATTTCAACGTCCCGATGTCGCCCGGGACCACCCGGATATCGGACGATTCACGGATACGGGCCGTTTTGCCGACCATCGCGTACCTGCGGGACCGCGGCGCCCGGGTAATGCTTTGCTCCCACTTTGGCCGGCCGGGTGGCGAGGTGGACGAAATGTTGCGGCTGGCGCCTGTGCGCAAGCGGTTATCGGAGCTACTCGGTATCGATGTCGTGGACGCTCGCGGTCCGGCGGGCAGGGTTCCGGAGAAGGTGATGGACTCCCTGGAGCCGGGCGGCGTCGCTTTGCTGGAGAACCTCCGGTTTAACAAGCGAGAAGAGGCGAACGACCCGGGATTCGCTCGTAAACTGTCCGTCCTTGGCGAGGTGTTCGTTAACGACGCCTTTGGCGCGGCGCACCGCGCCCACGCCTCCACGGCGGGTGTGACCAGGTTCCTTCCGTCGGTAGCCGGTCTGTTGATGGCGCGTGAACTGGAGATGCTCGGCGCGTGCCTGGAACACCCGCAAAGCCCGGTGGTGGCGGTGATAGGCGGCGCCAAGGTGTCAGACAAGATCGCTGTGCTGACGCACCTCGCCGGGCGGGTTGACACCGTCCTCATCGGTGGGGGGATGGTGACGGCGTTCCTGGCTGCCATCGGCCATATGGACCCGGTTCCCGCAGACGTTGCAGACGTAGAAGCCGCACGATCACTGCTGGCGAACTCGCAGGCCCGCATTATTATCCCGACCGATGTGGTCACGGCGATGGAGTTCGCCAGGGACGCCGAGCCGGCCACGACGAACGTCACTGCGATCACGCCAGGAGCGCTGGTGCTGGATATCGGACCTGACACGGCCAGCGCCTACGCGAGGGAGCTTGGCGACGCAAAGACGATCATCTGGAACGGGCCGATGGGTGTTTTTGAGTGGCCGGCGTTCAGCGCCGGGACAACCGCCGTGGCGCAGGCGATAGCGGGCAACGATGATTGTGTGAGCGTGGTGGGCGGAGGATCGACCGCGGAGGCGATCGGAGCGCTGGGTCTTCGGGACCGGATCACGCACGTCTCGACGGGCGGCGGGGCATCGCTTGAATACCTGGAAGGCAAGACACTGCCCGGGGTAGCCGCGCTGTTGGATGCCACCGAAACGCCAGGGGCTTCAAGTGTTTCATGCGGTTCAGACGAGCCGGGCGAATAGCTGTAATCCCGGGCCAATAGCTGTAATCAAGGAGCGGGGATGCGAACGCCGGTAGTTGCAGGCAACTGGAAGATGAACACCACGCTGGCGGACGCCGCCGCGCTGGCGCGGGATGTACGGGCGGGTGTTGAAGGAATTACGGGCGTCACGACGGTCGTCTGTCCGCCGGCGGTGTCGATTGTGCCCGTCTCGATGGCGCTTGAGGGATCGCCGGTAGTTGTGGGGGCGCAG
>JADFRU010000348.1:0-2612 GCA_022561115.1 Chloroflexota bacterium
GCAGTGTTGACCATCGGGGGGAGATTCGGAGTCCTCGGATCCACCGCCCGGGCCCTGCTGATGGGTGCGCGAGGCAACGAGTGGGCGTGGCGGGCCCGGAAATGGGAGTCCGCCGATCATTTCCGGAAAGTGCAGCGGATCTGGATCACGTGGGGGTCCGCCGGGTTCCTGGTGCTGGGGGTGCTCACGGCGATGGCCCTCGCGTCGAACAGCGGCCTGTAAACCACGGGGACTGTCGAATCAATGCCGGGAACGGTCCGCCGATTCGAGTGGGATGATGCGGTCCCCGGGTTGTGTTCGGACGAGTTCGTAACCGTCGTGTCGGCCGAGTCAATCCGCGCTTACGTGGATGCGACGGGCGATCGCCCGCCAGACGGCCCGGGCCGGTCCCCGGACAACCCGGCGCGTTCGGATTTCGCCGCGCCCCCGGGCTACATCTTTGTCGCGGCGCCGCAGCGCAGGCACGCGACGATGGCGTCGATCGGTTGCCGTGCGCCGGAGCAGGACCCATCTGACCCGAGAAGCACTCCGTATGTTGGTTCCGATGTGCGGTATCACCGGCTGATCAAGGCGGGGGACGTTGTGCGCAGCGTGACGGTGCTTCACCGGAAGTTTGAGCGCGGCGGCAACCGCTTCATCGTCTTCCGCGTCGATGCTTCGGACGCGAGCGGACGGCCGATCGCCGAGTATGACTACACCTGCCTCTGGGAGCGGGTCTCGGGAGAAGCGCGGCCATCGCCAGTCCGGCCTGCCTCCGTTCCCGGCGGCGATCTCCCGCCGGACACCGGACCTGTGATTGTAAAAACCGAAACAGCGGAGACGATTGCGGCCTACGGTGAGCTGCCGGTGGACCGCCCGCATGACTGGCTGAGCACACATACGGACGAGAAATTCGCTCGTCAGGCGATCTTCGGCGGCACCGTCAACGCCGGTGTCGTCACGGCCGGCTACACGGCCCAGTGGCTGGACCTCGTGGAAAGTGCGGGCGCGTTGTGGCATGGCGGCAGGCTGGAATCCCGGGCGCTCGCTCCGGTGAGGGCGGGAGACACGCTCCGGATTACCGGCCGGGTTCGTGAAGAGGCGGGTGACACGCCGGTTCGCGTTTACGAGATCGTCGCGGTCAACCAGGCGGGCGTGCTGGCGTTCCGGTCGGTGGCTACGGTCGTGGACGCGTAAGCGCAGATCGCAGGCATCAAAGTCGGGCCGGTAACCGGGACCGGCTAACCGCGCGCGAAGTGACTTCCGGCCTCTTCCCACCGGCGAGCGTGTTCTACGGCAAGCTCGGTGAGCCGGGTTGCGTAGGCGGGCTCACGGATATCCGGCGTGGTCATAATCAGGGCATCCTCGTTGTCGTTAACGTAGTAACCCTTGCGCTCGCCGACATCCCGGAACCCGTACTTGCGGTAAAGCGCCTGCGCAGCGGTGTTCGACTTCCGAACCTCGAGCGTCAACTCGTCGCAATCGTTATCTGCGGCCGCCTCTACGGCGCGAATGACAAGCAACTCCCCCACGCCGCGTCTGCGATCTGATTCGGCAACGCCGATCGATGCGATGTGCGCCTCTCCGACCACGAACCACACGACGACCCATCCCGCGACGCGGTCGCTGCGTTGCCTGCCGGAACCGCCGGTCGCCGTCAGGGTGCGGATGCCGCCGACCACGCGCTCAACGAAAGATGCGTTGCGTTCGGAGCCGCCCCGTTCTTCTGGCTCGGAGCGCACGATAACCACGAAAACGGTCTGGCCGGACTTCTTGATTTCCCGGGCGAAGTTTGTCGGCGGCCAAACGTTTGGGAACACCACCCGTTCCAGTTTTCCGAGCTGTTCGATGTCGTTTGCGGTCGCTGTGCGAAGAAGGTAGTGCCGCGATGACTCGGAGCTTGCCGAAGCGTCCCCGTTTGATGCGGTTGTTGACGCGGGCGTATCCGTGCCCCCCTGGCGCTTTGCTGGCATGGCCTGCGATGGTACTCGTTAAGAACCCCGTAATGGCGGCGGGTTTCGAAACGTATTACGACGGGGCTGCTCCGGATGGAGCGTGGCGCGTGCGTCCGTGCCGTTGCGGGAGTAGACTCGCCCGGCTGGAGGTCCGGATGGTCCGTCCGCGACGTTACGAAAGGGCAGGAAATGACAGTCACCGTAGGCAGCGGCGAGTATCGATACGAACTGGTGGAGGGCTGGGGCCAACTCCCGGACGGATGGGAGTTTAAACAGGTCGGAGCCGTCGCCGTTGACGACAACGATGAGGTGTACGTGTTCTGCCGGGGCGAGCACCCGGTAATTGTGTTTGATAAGGACGGGAAATTCATCCGTTCCTTCGGTGAAGGTCACTTCCCGAGCGCACACGGCATTTGCTGGGGTGAGAACAACACGGTGTGGCTCGTCGATAGCGCAGACCACACCGTCAAGCAGTTCACAAAGGGCGGCGAGCACGTCCTGACCCTGGGCACCAAGGACACCCAGGGCGCAGATGGTCAGCCGTTCAGCCGGCCTACAGACGTCGCAGTTGCGAGCAACGGTGACCTTTACATCTCGGACGGGTACGGCAACACGAAGGTTCACGTGTACTCACAGTCCGGGGACTACAAGTTTGGATGGGGCCAGGAAGGTCACCGG
>JADFRU010000349.1:0-2598 GCA_022561115.1 Chloroflexota bacterium
GCGCAGGCGGCGGTGACCTGGCGCTGCTCATCGTCGCCGCCGACGAGGGCGTGATGCCCCAGACGCGCGAACACCTGGCGATCCTCGATCTGCTGGGGATCGAGCGCTGCATCGTGGCGTTGACCAAGAGCGATCTTGTTGAGCCGGACTGGCTCGATCTCGTCTCGATCGATATCGAGGACACACTCACCGGCACGACGCTGGAAGGCTCTCCCGTGCTCCCGGTATCGGCGGTAACCGGCGAGGGGTTAGAAAACCTGCTCGGGGCGATAGATTCTGCGCTCGACGCGATGCCAGACAAGCGGGACCTGGGCCGGCCACGACTTCCGGTCGACCGGTCGTTCACCATCTCCGGGTTTGGCACCGTCGTCACAGGGACGCTCGTGGACGGAACGTTACGGGTCGGCCAGGAGGTGGAACTGCTTCCGAAGGGCCTGAAATGCAGGATTCGTGGCCTCCAGACTCACCAGACCACGGAGGAGCTGGCGTTGCCCGGCACGCGCGTCGCCGTCAATCTTGGCGGCGTTTCGCACGATCAGGTCAAGCGGGGCGACGTGCTGACGACGCCGGGGTGGCTGTCCGCGTGCGATGCGATCGACGTGTCACTCCGGCTGATCCCGGACGCTCCCAGGTCGATCCGTCACAACGCCACCGTCACCTTCCACATCGGCGCCTCAGAGACCCCGGCGCGGATCAGGCTCCTGGCGGTGGACGAGATGGCTCCCGGCGACACGAGCTGGGCGCAGATCAAGCTCCAGGACCCGATGCCGGTGGTGAAGGACGATCTGTTCGTAATCCGGGACTCCAACTACACGCTCGGAGGGGGCGTCGTGGTCGAGCCGCACGCGAAGCGGCATCGGCGAAAGCATCAACCGACGCTTGATCGGCTCGAAACGTTGCGGCAGGGGTCTGAATCGGACGTCCTGCACAGCGCCCTGGCCTCTGTTGAACCCGCTACAGCGCGCGAACTCGCACGGGCGGCCAACCTGGCAGATACCGCTATCGACGATCAGCTATCGGCCCTGGTAGAAGACGGTCTCGCAGCGCAGCTCGGTACCGGGCAGAACAGCGTGTTCTACTCATCGAACGGCTGGGCGAACGTGGCGGCGGCGGCCACCGCGGCAATCGGTGAATACCACCGCTCATACCCGTTGCGGCGGGGGATGCCGCGGGAGGAGTTGCGAAGCCGGCTCAAGATGCGGGCGGCGGTCTTCAACCTGGTGTTTGAGCGACTCACCGCGGAATCCGTGGTCGAGGATGATGGGTCAACGGTCAGGATCCCGGGCCACTCTCCGGAACTTGATGACGCGCAGAAGAAGATCGTAAAAGAGTATTTGAAACGGCTCGCTGAGAACCCGTACTCGCCGCCGACCGACCGGCCGATCGACACGGAACTGGTCGCCGCCCTGGCCGAAAAGGGTGAAGTCGTGCGTGCGTCCGAGGATGTGGTGTTCTTGAAGTCAGCTTACGAGGAGATGGTCGAAGGCGTGCGGAAGCACGCTTCTGAGAGCGGACAGATCACGATCACGGATGTCCGAGAGATGTTTGGCACCAGCCGGAAATACACCCTTGCCCTGCTTGAACACCTCGACCGGCAGCAGATCACGCGACGGGTAGGGGACGAGCGGGTGTTGAGATGAGCGGCGCCACAGCGGCCCGGGAGGACTCCCTGATCCTTCGCCTGCCATCTTCAACGCAGTCTGTTTCAGCGTTCTACTCGCTGTTGCGGACCACACAGGCGGCGGCGCGCGAAGCCGCGCAGACGACCCCGGAAGGGGCTGTAGCGTTCGCCTCCTCACCCTCCCCTCAACTGGTTTTCGAGATCGTGGAAGCCGGGCCGGCCGGCCTCGTGATCGAGTTCAGGTTCTCGGACCCGTCAGCCGGACACGCGCCGCACCCGGTCTCCGGACCGGCGTTTGCGGCCTTCATGGACGGGTTTTCGTCATTCATCAAAGCAAGCCCGATGCGAACCCTCTGGGGCAGCGTTCCGACGCGCCCGATGCACCCGGAGGCGGCGGCGCGACGGTCCGGCCATGAGCCGGGTCCGCTGGCTGAACGGATGGAACAGGTAATGGCCGAGCTGGAGAGGCTTGGTGACGTGGAGCTGCAGTTCGGTAAAATGCGGATTCAGCTCACGAGCGGCGGGGTCCAGATCACGCCGTGATAGTTGCGTGGCGAAACAACTATTCCCGGGAGGACACATGGCTCTATCGACAATGATCGGCCGCATCGAGATCATCGCGATCTGTGACTTCATCCCGCCGCCAGCGCCGCCGACCGAGCCGTTCCCGGACGTGCCGATCGAGGCGTGGGAGCCGTACCGGGAGTCGTCGCTTACGGAAGACGGGTTGTATCCACGCAACTACGGCGTGTTCGTGCTGCGATCTGAAGACTTCATCGCCATCGTGGATACCGGGCTCGGCCCGGGGCCGCACGCTGCCCAGAACGGTGTCGAGGGGAAGTTGCTTGAGAACCTTGCGGCGGTCGGCGTGCAGGCGGATGACGTTGACGCCGTGATCAATACGCACATCCACCCGGACCACGTCGGCTGGAACATCGTGGATGGCAAACCAACGTTCTCCCGCGCCCGCTACACCG